>JBIIMX010000558.1:0-3516 GCA_044337765.1 Pirellulales bacterium
CGTCAGCCGCGGAGATCGCACAGACGTCACAGGCCGCCTGTGTCAGGATGAGATCGGGCGAGAGTGCGGCGAGTTTGTCGATATCGAGCGTGAAGAGGGCGGCGGAGGTGCCGACACTACAGGCTGTCCCGGCCTGAGAATGCGGAGAGGCTGCCGCCAGGGCCCTGCCCACCGCGGTCACCTGATCGTGGATCGCACGGCTCGCGGCGGAAGCATCGATCCGGGCTGAAGTCAGGGCGGGGAGGGTGTCCACGTCGGCCGGCACGTCGCATTCGTGCGACCGGCCGACGAGATTCGCACGGAGTCCCAGCCCGGCCACGATCTCCGTGGCTGCCGGCAGGAGCGACACGATGCGGGGCGGTGCGTGAGGATATTCCATGACAAAAACCGTAGAATTCCGACCCTGGCAGTTTACCCTGTGACGGGTTTCACGGTTCGAGCGGAAAATCCCCGGAGGTTCGACACATGCTCCAGTCATCCACGGCCTGCAAGTCCTCCGACAGGCTGACGGAGGCGGCTCGGTTCCACGACTATCGCTACGCATCCAACCCCATCGCCGACGGCACGCTGGCGGCGATCCCCGGAGCCCGGTTCGCAGCGGAACTGCACGAGCAGGGCATCACGCGGACGGTTCCGCTGGACACGAGTTCCATCCTCGGGTGCCCCGGGCCGGCCACGACGCCCGGCCTCTGTGCCAACTTCATCCATGTCTGTCCGGGTGACGCGATCATCACCGACGCCAACGCCACGAGCCAACTCTGCTTCGTGATGCGTGGCACGGGCACGACGCATGTGGCGGGCGATGCCGCATCAGAGGGTGGCGGCGAGATCATCTGGCAGGCGGGCGACCTCTTCATCCTGCCGGCAATGTGCCGGGCGATGCACGTGGCTGGTGACGATGCTGCGATCTACTGGGTGCACGACGAGCCGCTGCTCCGCTATCTGGGCGTCGAGGCGAACAGGCGGCAGTTTTCGCCGACGCTCTACCGGAAAGATTCGATTCAGGAAGCCCTCGAGACCGTGATTCGGGATCCCGCCAGCGCCCATGCCAACCGGCTGAGCGTGCTGCTCGGCAATCGGCTCTTCCCGCAGACGATGACGATCACGCATGTGATCTGGGCGATGTTCGGCCGTCTGCCGGTCGGTGCGGTGCAGGCACCGCACCGGCACCAGTCTGTGGCGGTGGATCTGGTCGTCGACGCGAAGCCGGGCTGCTACACCCTCGTGGGCAGGACACTGGGGCCCGATGGCCGCATCAAGGATGGCGAGCGGTTCGACTGGCAGCCGCATGCGGTGTTCGTGACGCCTCCGGGCCTCTGGCATTCGCACCACAACGAATCGGGCGCACCGGCGCACATCCTGCCCATTCAGGACGCCGGCCTGCACACCCATTTACGGACGCTCGACATCCGGTTTGCCCGGGCAAACGCAGGCGGGGGCAGCGAGGTGGTGGAGAACGCGGGCTGAGGCAAACTGCACGGCAAGTTGGAAACTCGCCGCCACGGGGGCCACGGCAAGTTGGAAACTCGCACTGCCGGGTGGCTCTGCCGCAGCACTCGACCCCGTGGCCACGAGTTTTCAACTTGTGGAATTCGGCTCAAAAAACGGCAAGTTAAAAACTCGCCGCCACGGGGGACGCGGCACGCTTAAAAACTCGCCGCCACGGGGGACACGGCACGCTTGGAAACTCGCCGCCACGGGCTAGGCGAACACTTACTTCACAACCCGCAGGTTCCGGGAACCGCGGAGGTTGTATTGGATGGGCGTGGCCGGAGTCCGCGGGAAGATGGTCCGGATCACCGAGGATCGAGTGCAGAGTCCGGAGGCGAACACGCCAGCCCGGATGGAACCGGAGATCGTGTTGCGTTGGGCCGCAAGCGTGCCGCCGATCGTTGCGCCGGTGGCAGAATTCAGCCTGATGCCAACGGGGTTGTTGGTGAACGTGCTGCCCTGGACCGTGGTTCCGTTACTGACTCCGTTGATCATCAGACCCGTGCCTGTTCCAGTGCGGGTTCCAACGACCGTGATCCCACTGATTGCCACTCGCTGAGCGTCGTTGAGTTGAATGCCTGTTCCGGTGAAGCCGCTGAAGGCGAGGCTGGTGATGCGGCTGCCGCTCGCGCCGCTATTCAGGACGACGCCGTTGGGTACGGAGGGCGAGCCGCTCAGCACGATGCTCGTCGAGTCGCCTCGCAGGAAGACGGGTCGCTCGAAAGCCAGTGTCTGAGTGAGTTGCAGGCTGGCCGTGACCACGATTTCATAGGTCGAGCCGTTGATGGCAGGCAGGTTGTTGACCGTCGTGACAGCCGCATTGAGTTCGTCGGCAGTCGTCACATTTCCGCCGACGAGGATGTTTTGCCCGTTTCCAATGATGGTGGGAGCGATGATCGCACCACCGTTGACGAGGGCAACCTTGCCCTGGACACCGGCGAGGTTTATTTGCGTCGAGCTTTGCAGCAGGCCGCCCGGCTGCGGGCCGACGACAGTCAGGCCGCCGCCCGCCTGTGTCGTGATCACGACGTCGCCGGTGGCATTTACCGTCGACTGATTGATCGACACGGGTCCGGCCGCGGCGATCGAGAGGGGGCCACTGGTTATGTTTCCAAGCTGAAGGTCGCCGCTGGAGTCGGTGAAGGAGACGCTGCCAGCACCGTTGTCGGCAGCGAACGAGGAGACCGCATTTGATCCGGTGAGCGTGATTGGGGAACCGTTGCCATTCACAGTCAATGCGGTGGCGTTGATGGCCGCGGTTTGCGTGACGGCCCCGGCGGCGCTGATGGTGACCGCGCCACCCGTGATACCTGCGAGAATGAGGTCGCCATCGGTATCACTGAGGTAGATGCTTCCGCTGTCGTTACTTGAGGCGAACGACGTGACGGCATTGGTCAAGTTGTCGAGCGTGATGGGGTTGCCGGCGGCGTTGACGGTGAGCGCGTTGGCGTTGATAGCAGCGGACTGCGTGACGGCCCCGGCTGCCGTAATCGTGACCGCACCACCGGTGATACCGGCAAGAACGAGGTCGCCCGCGGTATCCTTGAATGCGACGTTTCCGCTCGAGTTGCTCGATGCGAATGATGCGACGGTGTTGGGCTGGGTGTTGAGCGTGATTGCGTTGCCGATTGCGTTGACAGTGAGAGCGTTGGCGTTGATAGCCGCGGTCTGCGTGACGGGCCCGGCTGCGTCGATCGTGACCGTGCCGCCGGTGATGCCTGCGAGGACGAGGTCGCCATCGGTATCGATGAGGTAGACGTTTCCGCCGTCGTTGTTTGACGCAAACGAAGTGACGGCATTTGTCAAGTCGTCGAGCGTGATGGTGCTGCCGGCCGCGTTGACTATGAGCGAGTTCGCGGTGATACCGGCAGTCTGTTGTGTGACATTCCCTACTGCCGTGATCGTGACCGTGCCGCCGGTGATGCCTGCGAGGACGAGGTCGCCCGCGGTGTCCTTGAATGCGACGTTTCCGCTCGAGTTGCTCGATGCGAACGACGTGACGGCGTTGGCCTGGGTGTTGAGCGT
>JBIIMX010000062.1:0-12646 GCA_044337765.1 Pirellulales bacterium
GCTGGCTTCGCAGCCGGTGGCATCGGTGGCGGGCCGCAGGCAACTGGTGGTGGCGGCGGCATGGGCGGGCAGGGCATGAACGGCATGGGGGGCGGTGGCATGGGCATGGGCGGAGGCGGTGCCTTTTCCATCCCTCCCGAGCGGTCGCGAACGTTCCGCGTGCAGACGGTTTGCCTCGAATATGGAAAACGCGAGCCGTCCAGCCGAATGCCCTACCAACTGGGCAGGGCCGAGTCATTTTCCAGCGACCCGAAACTCGCCGTTGTGCTCGAGAGCCTCGGCCGTGGCGAACTGCCCCAGAAGGTGGCGCAGGCTGCAGCCTGGCACATCGCCAACGGGCTCAGCTGGGAAAAGCTGGCGGCAGAGAAAATCGACCATGCCGGCGGAATCCCGGACGAGCCCTATTTTTCCTTTGCAGAATTGGCTGCGGCACATCGTGTCGTCGCCGTTGCCACAGAGACGGCCGTCCGCCGGCAGCCGACAGGGGCGAGCGCCGCAGCCGCGAAGAATCAGCAGGCTCAGTAGCCGCCGGCCAGGGTTTCACCGCCGGCACGAGTGCCGAGCGCTCGCCACGTTTCCGGATCGATGCCGGACTCGACATCGCGGACGGAACCATCGAGCAGCAGGCTGTTCACCGTGCCGAGGTGATGGCTCCGCGACGGAATAACGCCGTACGTAGGCTCCGATGCGCTTCTTCCCTCCCGCGAACTCGTAACCGAAATGTCGTAAGTCGTTCCACCATTTTCATGGGGGATCAGGGTGTTGGGAGGAAAAGTGGTGGTGAACCCGTTGTGGATAGCCCTTCCACACACCCATTCGGTATGGCCGTTCAGGGCCGACCACGAGCCGCCTGACGTGAACACGTCGGCCGGGGAGAGCGGAGACTGAGCCGATGGCGTCGAGCAGTCGTGATACCGCGGCGTGAATGCCTTCACCTCGGACATTGCCAAAGTCTTGCTCAGCCCGTCGGAAAAGCTCGAGCCGCGAAATTTCGTGTCGGGACCAAACGCGTTTCCGCCATCCTTTTTCGTGACGGGATCGTAGATGAGGTAGTTGCCGACGCTGAGGGCATAGTTGAGCGGATAATGCTCCGGAGTGCCGTCGCTCGCCAGGCGGGCACGATTTTGTGGTTCGCTCGGACACATCAGCACGTCGACCCGTGTCGATGCCAAAATGAAGGGCATCGCTGGAGGTTTATGTGCCGTGTCGTGGTATCCCTTGGAAAAATCAATTTTGCGGTAGACGGTTTCTCCCTCCAAGAAGGGCAGCATGAGTGATTGCCCCGACCAAGGTTGGCTGGTCGTGCCGTCGCTGACACGGGAGCCCGCGAGATCGCTGGAGGGGGGGAAAAAGCGACGAGAGTTCTCAAAGTTCAACATTGCAATGCCGAGTTGACGCAGATTGTTCTTGCAGGCGGCGCGTCGGGCGGCTTCCCGGGCGGCCTGCACGGCAGGCAGAAGCAACCCAACCAGAGTGCCGATGATCGCGATCACCACCAGAACTTCCACCAAAGTGAAGGCGGATCGGGAGATCGCCTTCCGAGTCGGAAAATTTCCGCGAACAACGTTCTTGCCTGTCGTGTTCATTCGAAAAAGGCTTTCTTTCCTCGGGAATTGCGAAAACTATAGAAATCGTCGATTTCGGTATTGAGACTCATTCTCAACACGGACGAGTCGATTGTAGGCGGTTCGCGGTCGGTGTCAACCGCTTGGTTTGCCCGCGTGCCAGCCGTGGGCCGGCGAGTCAACGCGGGCGAACCCGAAGACGTGCAGAACGTAAGAGTCAGCGGGGTTTGCGACGCCCCCTACACTGTTTTCTCAGAGGCGGTAACCTCAGGGGCGGCAGAACGGTGAGCGGCCAACGGTGGCCGTGTTGGGGTCGGGACGTGTCGAACCACCATGTCGGAAGCAAGGAGCCTCTTCAAGTTATGCACGCAGTCACGGCATCCGGCGGCACGCCGGCGCAACGCGGCGAGAGCGACGTCATCGTCGAGGCGAGAAATCTCTCCAAGACCTATCGCGACTTCTGGGGACGCAGCAAAAAGGTGGCACTCAAGCCGCTCGACCTCGAGATTCGTCGAGGCGAGATTTTCGGCCTGCTTGGCCCGAACGGTTCGGGCAAGACGACCACCATCAAACTGTTGCTCGGTCTCGTCTTCCCCACCTCGGGCGAGGCGCTCGTCTTTGGACGCGACGCCACCGACGTGTCGAAGAACGAACGGATCGGCTATCTGCCGGAAGAGTCGTACCTCTACAAGTTTCTCGATGCCGAAGAGACGCTCGACTTCTACGGCCGGCTCTTCGACATGCCGCCGGAAGAACGGAAGCGACGGGCTGACTCGCTCATCGAGATGGTCGGCCTGGGGCGGGATAAAAAGCGGCAACTTCGTGAGTATTCCAAGGGAATGACGCGGCGAATCGGCGTTGCGCAGGCGCTCATCAACGATCCCGAACTCGTCGTCCTCGATGAGCCCACCAGCGGACTCGACCCGATCGGTACCCGTGAGATGAAGGACCTCATCATCGACCTCAAGCAGCGGGGCAAGACGGTGATCCTCTGCTCCCATCTGCTGGCCGACGTGGAGGACGTCTGCGATCGGATCGCAGTACTGCACCAGGGCGAACTCAAGGAACTCGGTCGCGTCGAGGACCTGCTGCGGATCACGGACGTCACGCAGATTCGTGCCCAGGGCCTGTCTCCCGAGGCTCGCGAGGAGATCCGTGCGGTGCTCGCACGCCATGGCCGTTCGGACGTGGAAATTGGCAATCCACGGACGACGCTGGAGGATCTGTTCCTCGACGTTGTCCGCGACACGCAGGCCCGTCCGGGCCGCCGCGCCCGGCAGGCATCTGCCGACGGTGCCCAGCAACACAAGGGGTGAGCCGAAGCCATGGTCTTGGAACAGGAAATACCGAAGTTTGCCACGTGGATCGGCCCGGCACTGTTGTGGTATCTGCTCACGGGCGGCCTGGTGGCGGTTTTCGCCGCCGCGCTGGC
The DNA here is from genome assembly GCA_044337765.1 of Pirellulales bacterium. Classification (GTDB taxonomy): domain Bacteria; phylum Planctomycetota; class Planctomycetia; order Pirellulales; family UBA1268; genus CAMCQY01. The sequence goes on from JBIIMX010000062.1 coordinate 2,998, forward strand.
GTGGCTGACGCAATCGGTGCTGTACGGGCCGCTGGCGGCCGGTGACCGCGTCTACCGAGGCGTGTTGACGGGGTTGGCCGATCTCGCCGCCATGTCGCCGCGGCGGATCTGGGCGTTGGCGAGGCTGGCAATCCAAGAGTCGCTGCGCCGAAACGTGCTCGTGGCCTTGGCGCTGTTTCTGCTCATCGTGTTGTTCGCGGGATGGTTCCTCGACCCCAAGAGCGTGAACCCTGGCAAGCTCTATCTCGGGTTCATTCTCGGGGCCACCAACCTGTTGGTCTGCATGGTGACGCTCGTGCTCTCCGTCTTCAGCCTGCCCGCCGACATCAAGGCCAAGGCGATCCAGACGGTCACGACCAAGCCGGTCCGCACCGGCGAGATCGTGCTGGGCCGCATCCTCGGTTTTTCGATCGTGGGAGCGGTGTTGCTGGCGATCATGGGCGTGATCGGCTGGGGGTTCGTCGTCCGAAGTGTGAGCCACGACCATGCGGTCAGCGTCGAGGATGTTGTCGAAATCAAGGACGTGGGCGGAACGGTCACCGGATACGAGGGGAGGACGAGCCTCGATCGTGGCCATCGGCATCGCGTCGATCTCGATGCGGCAGGCAACGGCTGGACCGACAACGTGCAGGGCCATCGTCATGCCGTGCGGCGGTCCGGAGCTGGGTATAGCCTGGGAACAGCCGAAGGGTTGCTCGAGGCCCGGCGGCCGCTCCGGGGCACGCTGCGGTTTCTCGATCGCGAAGGCCGGCCCAGCACGAAGGGGATCAGCGTCGGCTCCGAGTGGACCTACCGGCAATACATCGAGGGTGGAAGCCTCGCCGCCGCGATCTGGAAATTTGACGGGATCTCGGATCGTGAATACCCAGATGGACTGCCGCTCGAGATGGTCGTGCGGGTGTTTCGCACCTACAAGGGCGTGATCGAGAAGGGAATCAAGGGCAGCGTGCGGGTTCGCAACCCCTCCAGCGGGCTGCAGAGCGATCCTTTTTATTTCACAGCCCGGGAATTCACGATCGATTCGCTGCTCATCCCACGGAAACTGGCCTCCACATCCACCGATGGCGGCACCCGTCAGGTCGATCTGTTCGAGGACATCGTAGCGGACGGCAGGGTCGAAGTGATTCTGCAGTGCCTCGAACCGGCACAGTATTACGGCGTCGCGCAGGCCGACTTTTACCTGCGGGCAGGGGACGGCTCGTTTGCCGCCAACTACGCCAAGAGTTGCCTCGGTATTTTCTTTTCGATGCTGCTGGTCACCGCGATGGGGGTGATGTTCAGCACCTTCCTGGGTGGGCCGCTGGCACTGTTCGCGACGCTGGCGGTGGTGCTGATCGGCCAGTTCCGCGAGTTCATCCAGAGGCTCTTCGAGAGCCAGGTGACGGGCGACTCATCGATCGTCCCAGGCGGTGGGCCGATCGAGTCGCTTTACCGGATCGTGACGCAGACGAGCATCACGGTTGAACTCACGGCATCGCCGGCCGTACAGATCATGAAGGCGGTCGACACGTTCCTCCTGGCGCCCATGCGGCTGCTGGCGGGAATCTTCCCGTCGCTCAGTTCACTCGGCACCGGGGATTTCGTGGCGGGTGGGTTCGACATCCCGTTTGATCTGGTAGCCGAACACGGCATGGAAACGCTCGGGTATCTGCTGGCGTTTTTCATCGCCGGTGCCTTCTGTCTCAAGGCTCGCGAGGTGGCATCATGACCCCGAGATCGTCTGTGGGTGGATCAGTCAGTGGTCAGGCGGAGCAGGCTGGTGGTGGCCGCCGCAAGCCGGCAGCATCGTGGCTTGGCCTGAGGCCGGGCACCCTGCTGGCACTTGTCGGTATTGCCGTGCTGCTGGTGCCGCTGTCCGCCTTGAGCCAACCGGCCGACTCGGTGAGCAAGGGAGGAAAACTTGCCACCCTCCGCGAGCAGTTCGGTCTGTCGCAGGCGAACCTCGGCGAGGTCGATCCCACCAGCGAGGCGATGCGATTGGCGACGCTTGGTCTCAAGAACGTCGCCGTGACGCTGCTCTGGGACCGTGCCAACCACTACAAGAAGGTCGAGGACTGGACGAATCTTTCGGCAGTGCTCGAGCAGATGACCAAGCTGCAGCCAAACTTCTACTCAGTCTGGGACTTTCAGGCCCATAACCTTTCCTACAACATCTCGGTCGAATTTGACGACTACCACGACCGCTATGCGTGGGTGATGAAGGGCATCGAGTTTCTCAGGCAGGGCATTGCATACAACCTGCGAGAGCCGCGGCTGCTGGGCCGCATGGGCTGGTTCATCGGGCAAAAAGTCGGCAAGGCGGATGAAAAAACCCAGTACCGTCGCTTGTTCAAGGCGGACGACGATTTTCACGAGCGTGACCGGCCGGGCCGCACGCTGCCCGAACGTGACAACTGGCTGGTGGCCCGAGAGAAGTACCTGGCGGGGCAGCAGATCGCCGACTCCGGTGCTCCACTCAAGACCACCGCCCTCATCTATCACAGCGAGCCGATGATGACGGCGATCAACTACGCCAAGGCCCTCGAGGAGGACGGTACTTTTGGTGCCGCCGCCCGCGATGGATGGAAGTTGGCCGGTGACGAGATGCGTCGTTTTTCTGTCCGCGAAATCCCCACAACATGGGACGTGCCGATCCGTCTTGGGATGCGTGAGGCGGAACTCGCGCGGTCGGAGCGGATTGCTGGCGAACTCGAACAACTCCTTCCGGGACGCTTCAAGGCGGTCGAGGAAGCTCAGCGGGCCTCGCTGACAGCAGCCCAAAAGGCCGCACTCGACGTGCCGCCGCTCGAACGGAGCGAGGCTCAGCAGGCTGAGGCGCGTGCCGCAATGGAGACCATGAAGGTTGACTGGGCGATGGTGGTTCGCGAAGCGCCAGCCGATGTACGCGTGCGGGCCAAGGAGCTGCTCAGGCAGTTCATGGAGGCGACCGAAACCTCCGAAATCATCGACCGCTATCGGGATATCGTGAACTTCAACGTCTGGCGGGCGACCTGTGAGGCCGAGGTCACGGAGCCGGCCCTCAAGGCCCGTGAGGCGATGTGGCGGGCCGATCAGGAGTTCAGGAATGCCCGGCTTCAGACCGCGAAACAGGCATACGAAGAGTCGTTCGCAGCGTGGCGGGAGGTGCTCGACGCCTCGCCGGTCCTCCGTGACGACCAGATAACGAAAGACGACCTCAACGAGGTGGTGGACCGCTACCGAAAGCTGCTCGAACAGTTGGACGAACCGTTCCCCAAGACATTCCCGCTGGAGGATATCCTGGGGCTCAAGGCTGTGCCGTGAGCCGAAGTGGGCGGGGCAAAGGGCCTACGACTGGCTGATCAGCAGTTTGTCGATGCGACGGCCGTCCATATCGACCACCTCGATCGTGAGGCCACGCCAGCGAAGCGAGTCGCCGGTCGCGGGAATCCGCTCGAGTTCGGCGAGCACGAGGCCCGACACCGTCGAATAGTCGCGAGGCACGGCGTCGAGCTTGATGCCGAGCTTTTCGGCGAGGTCCTCGATGCCCGTGCCGCCATCGACCAGCCACGATCCATCCTCCCGCTGCACGAACTGCGATGTCTCGCGGCGATGCTCGTCGTGAATTTCGCCGACCAGTTCTTCCAGCACGTCCTCGAGCGTGACGAGTCCCTCTGTGCCGCCGTATTCGTCGAGCACGATGGCGAGCTGGTTTTTCTCTTTCTGGAAGAGTTCGAGCAGCCGGTCGAGCGGCATCGTCTCCGGAACAAACAGCGCGCGATGCATGATCTTGCGGAGTTCGATCGGCCAGCCCATCCAGTTGTGGCGGAGCACGTCCTTCAGCGACACGTAGCCGAGGATGTGGTCGAGGGAACCCTCGTAGACCGGCAGCCTCGAATAGCCGGCCATGGCGATCGCCCCGAGCACCTCGCCGGGGGGCGTTTCGATATCGAGCGCGTCGAGGTCGATCCGCGGCCGCATGATGTCGCGGACGGTCCGCTCTCCAAGGCGGAGGGCCTCCGTCGCCACCGCCTGTTCCACGGCTTCGAGCACGCCCTCCGCACGGCCCGCCTCGAGGAGATGTTCGATGTCGTCCACCGACACACTCGGCCCGTCCTGCTTGCGGGCTCCCAACAGGGCAAGCACGGCTGACGTCGAGACGCCCATCAGCCAGACGAGCGGCTGTGTCAGCTGTGAGAAGAGCTTCATGGCCGGGGCGGCCAGGCGGGCGAAATCCTCGGCCCGCCGCAGCGCCAGCCGCTTTGGCACCAGTTCGCCGAACAGAAGCGTGACGAACGACAGCACAATCACGAACACCGTCAAGGCGATCGGTCTGGCAATGGCATCCACGGCAGGCGGAGCGTGGGAGACGATCCAGCCAGCGAGGTCGCTCACCAGGCTGTCGCCGCCGTAGGCGGCGGTCAGCGTGCCGACCAGCGTGATGCCGATCTGGACAGTGGGCAGGAATCGGTCGGGACTCGACGCCAGCTCGAGCGCCGTCTTGGCGGACGTGTCGCCAGCTTCCGCCATTTGGCGGAGGCGGCCGCGCCGGCTCGCAACGATCGCCATCTCCGCCCCGGAAAAAAATCCGTTGGCGAGGATCAGGGCGAAAATAAGCAGGAGTGCCGGAAGCATGCGTGTGTCCGATTGGGCGGCGTGTCAGCGTGGCGAGGCGGTGCCGTCGTCCGGGAGAGCGGCGTCCTTGTTTGATGGGCCATCCCGGTTTGACGGGCCATCCCGGTTCAACGGGCCATCCCGGTTCAACGGGCCATCCCGGTTGATGACGGCGAGGTTGTCACGGTGCACCACCTCCTCATAGGGGAAGCCGCCCAGCACGGCGGCGATCTGGTCGGTCTTGAGTCCCGCGATCCGCCGCAATTCATCGATCGCATAGTTGACGAGTCCACGGGCGAACACCCTGCCGTCCTCGGTGGCCAGCGAGACGACATCGCCAGCTGCGAATGAGCCCTCGATCGCCATCACGCCCGCCGCGAGCAGACTGCGGCCCCCCGTTACCACCGCATCCCGCGCCCCGGCATCGACAAACACCTTGCCGCGGGCATCGGCCGACCATCCCAGCCACCGCTTCCAGGCGGGCATCGTCGTTTCCCGGCCCACAAAAAGTGTGCCCGCCGTCTCACCGCGGCAGATGCGTTCGAGCACGTGGTTGTCACGGCCCGAGGCGATGATGCAGTTGCCTCCCGCTTCGGTGACGATGCCAGCTGCCGCGATCTTGCTCGCCATGCCCCCCTTGGAAAGGCCCCCCAGGCGGTCGCGGGCCAAGGCGGCCACGGTCGCGTCGATCCTCGGCACCGTGAGGAGCGGCTTGGCGTCCGGATCGGATGGATGACGGTCGAAGAGCCCTTCGACGTCGGAAAGGAGCACGAGCAGGGGTGCGCCGAGCAGCGTGGCCACGAGCGCCGCGAGCCGGTCGTTGTCGCCGAAGGACGTCCGCAATTCCTCGACGCTCACCGTATCGTTCTCGTTGATGATTGGAATCGCCCCGTAGTCCAAGAGCGCGCGAAGCGTGTTGCGGATGTTGAGGTAGCGGGCCCGGTCCTTGAGGTCGTCCGCCACGAGAAGCACCTGCGCGGCGTGGCGACCCTGGGCCCGGATCACCCGCTCGTAGGCCTCGATCAGACAGCTCTGGCCGATCGCCGCCACAGCCTGCAGGTGGGCCAGTTCCTGCGGCCGCTTGGTCAGCCCCATCCGCCCCATGCCCGCCCCGACGGCGCCGGAACTGACGAGCACGACCTGTCGCCCCTGGGCCAGGATCGAGTCGAACTGGCAGCCGAGCGCCTCGATCCGCGAGTTGTCGAGCAGGCCGTCGGAGCCGGTGAGCACGCGGGTGCCCACCTTGACGACGATCAGTCTGGCGGCAGCCGCGATTTCCGTGCGGAGCGGGTCAGTCATGGGTAGCAGTGGGGCAAGGAAGGCAGAGGAGGAGTCCGGGGCAGATCGGCGATATCCCTGGGCCCGCATCGTACCGTTGGCGGGGGAGGAGAGGCCACTGAGACGGACTGCTGCGGCCGAGACGGCAGGAAAAACTGCCGCGGCCTGCAAATCACCGCACGGACGGGACGGTGGTTGAGGCGGTTGGCCCCGAGGGCGTATAGTGCGGTCGTGCCGTCCTGGGATTCGGTCCAGGAACATGGCCAGCCCACCGCCGGGCAACTGCGGAACACCTTCCGGGGCGTGCACTTGAGCGAACTGCATCACGAGTGCGGGTTGGTTGCCATCTACCACCTGCCTTGTCGAGATGGGGCCGATCCGAGCCATCTGTGTCCTGCACAAGGGCCGGAGGAAGTCTCGCGGCTCGTGCCGCGGATGCTCCTCGACATCCAAAACCGGGGTCAACTCTCCGCCGGGATGACCGTCTGGAATCCCGAACGCAGCCAGCTTTTGGCCACGATCAAGGACGTAGGCAGCGTGAGCGAGGTGTTTCGCCTGAGCCACCGCGGCAAATATGAGAACCTGATGGCACAGCACACGGGCAGGGCCGCCATCGGCCACGTCCGCTACGCCACCTGCGGTGCCGAGGATCGAGGCTATGCCCAGCCGCTGGAGCGGCCGCACATTCAGAAGCGGAAGTGGTTTTCTTTCGGGTTCAACGGCCAACTGGCCAATTACATGGAACTGCGGGCCGAGATCCTCGCCAACGATGAAAACCATCTGGCCAGAGACAACGACACCGAAGTGATCATGCACGCCATCGGCAACGAGTTGTCGGGGGCCGCCGATCCGGATCCAGTCGAATTGCTGGCGACGATCTCGAAGCGGTTCGACGGTGCCTGGAACATCGCGATGCTCGACGCCTGCGGCCGAATGATCGTGGCCCGCGATCCGCTCGGCATCCGGCCGATGGAATATGCCCAGCTCGGTCCGCTCGTCGCAGCCGCCAGCGAGAGCGTCGCCCTGCTCAATCTCGGGTTCCCGGCCGAGTCGATCCGGTCGCTCGAACCGGGAACCGCGCTCATCGTCGATGGAACGAGCGTGCGCGTCGAGCGGTTTGCCGAGAGCCCGAAACAGGCTCACTGCTTCTTCGAGTGGGTCTATTTTGCCAACGTCGCCAGCACGATGGACGATCGCAGCGTGTATCTGTCCCGGAAGCAACTCGGCGAGGAACTGGCCCGGTTGGAGACGATCTCCATCGATGCCGACACCGTCGTGGTGCCCGTTCCCGACACGAGCAAGGCGGCCGCCGACGCCATGGCCTACCGCCTGTCGATTCCGTCGGTGGAGGGCCTGATCCGGAATCGCTACACCGGTCGCACGTTCATCGACGGCGCCTCGAGCCGCCGGCAGAAAGCCGAGTCGAAATATACGCCGCTCCGTGAGGTGCTGGAGGGCAAACGTGTGATTCTCGTCGAGGACTCGATCGTGCGGAGCACGACAATGAAGGTGCTCCTGGGCCGGATGCGGTCGCTGGGATTGGCCCGCGAAATCCACGTCCGAATCGCCTGCCCACCGATCATCGCGCCCTGCTTCTACGGCATCGATATGTCAACGATCGATGAACTCTTTGCCCCGCAGTTTCTCCGCGGAGGAGTGGTTACCGAGGAGGCACAGGCGGAGATGGCTGCACGGCTGGGGGCCGACTCGCTGAGGTATTTGCCGGTCGAGTCCGTGGCGCGATCGATCGGGTTCGAACCGTCGCAGCTCTGTCAGGCATGCCTGACGGGGCACTACCCCACGCCCGCCGGCGAGCGTCTCTACGAGATCGCTCTGTCGCAGACGGGCCGTAACGACGCGGGTCGTGGCGGCTCCGGCCGCACGTATGAGGCGGCGTCAGCCCGGTAGGGGCACGTCGGTGCGGGTGCACGAGGCCGGCGCGACCGAGCGTTCGAGCATCGCTCGCCAGACCGGCGCGCCGGCAAGACGTGTGCGACGCTCGAAATGCGTCCGATAGTCGAGATCGTGCTCGGCCGGTCGCGCCGCCACATCGAGAGCCTCAGAGAAGAGCCCTGTGCCCCGTGCCGCAGTGAGTGCCTCGTGAAAATACTCCTCCACATCGGTCCAGATGTGCAGGTGGCCGCCCGGGATCAGCACGCGGCCGGCGTGGGCGAGAAAGAGGTCCGAGAGCACACGTCGCTTCCGATGGCGGGCCTTCCACCAGGGGTCGGGGAAATAGACATGGATGGCCGTCAGGCAGGCATCGGGCAGCAGGCTGCGGGCGAGGTAGGTGGCATCGCCGTGGATGATCCGGGCGTTGGCGGCTCGCTGGGCGGCAAGCTTCGACGCACAGAGACGGGCATAGCCGCCGCTGATTTCAACACCCAGGAAATTCAGGTCGGGACGTGCGGCCGAGGCCGTGGAAAGAAAAAGCCCCTTGCCACTCCCGACCTCCATCTCGATCGCCGCCCGCCTCGGAAACAGGCTGTGAGGATCGAGCGGCGCGGGCAACGCGGCCAGTTCAAGCAGGTGCCCGGAAAGGTCGAGCGACGGATCGGGCTTACGAGGTGGACGGCGGGGCATGGGGCGTGGAATGGCCGGAGGTCAGTCGGCCTGAATGGCCGCAGCACCCGTGAGTGCGTCGACCGGAAGGGGCACGCCCTTGATCATGCCATCCACGACGACGCGGTCGCGAACGAGTCCCTGAAATCGGCAGACGATCATCGCCCGCGGTCGCACGCGAATCCGTTCCACCGCGATCACCAGCCGGTCGCCGGGCACCACGGGCTCCCGGAATCGCACCTCCTCCAGACCACCGAAGCCGATGACCTTGGCATCGAGCAGGTTGTAGCGGTGCGTGTAGTAGCTCGAGAGCTGGGCGGCGGCCTCACACATCATGACGCCCGGCATCAGAGGTGCCACCGGAAAGTGGCCGCGGACCCAGAATTCATCGCGGGTGACGTCCTTGTACCCCACGCACAGGCCGCGGGACTGATCCTCGTGGACGATCGCCGTCAGCTGTTCCATTTCGAAACGCTGCATGTTCCAGCGACGAATCTCATGGATGTCAGCGATGACATGCTCGAGGTCATACTCGCTTGGATGGATGATGTAGTCACGCGTGGCCACTGCGTTGGCCCTCCGATCGGTCTCAGGTGCGCCGTCTCAGGTGCGAATGTGCTTTCGCTTGGCCTTGCGGGCCTTGCTGTTGGCGGGCCGGGAGCCATGGTTGGCTTTTTTGAGGGTACGGTGTGGCTTCGCCATCGGAAAACTCCGGAGTCTAATGTGGTCAGAAAGGCGTGCTATGCGGAACGATCCGCCGAGTTGTACCACGCCAACGGATGTGGTTCCATCCTGATGCGTCGCCGCCGAAACAGGCTCAAGGCCGGCGGGTTACAGGAGCCGTGGGCCCGGGGGTTGGCGGGGCCGCTGCACGCTCTGCGGCCAGCGACTCCCGCAGGCTCGCGCGGACGACTTCAAAAAAGCTCGCCCCCAGGAATCCAAGCAGGCCACCCACCACGGCCGAAGAGCCACCGCCAAGCAGGGCGCCCGCCGGCGAGCTGGCGGTAAGCCACAGGAGCGAAAGAGCGCCCACCGTGCCGCCGCAGGCAGCCCCGATCCCAGCCGACACCGGCACGAGACGGCCGAGGCTGGAATGCCGCTGGAGCTGGGTTGGCGACGGCTGAGGCATGGCCGGCAGAGCCGCCAGGAAGTCGTGCGAGCGGTGGTCAGCACTGTCGCGACGATCGCTCAAGTCGCGGTCGGTCGCCTCGCGGAGCCGCGTGCCGATGGCATTGCC
>JBIIMX010000410.1:0-3500 GCA_044337765.1 Pirellulales bacterium
CATCTCTACCGAGACATCCATGAAGTGCACCGGCCCCTCATTCTTCACCACGGCGACATGGCCGACGGCAACGGGCTGGCCCGTCTGATCCGCGAGATCAGGCCGTCTGAGGTCTACAACCTCGCGGCGCAGAGCCACGTGCGGGTGAGCTTCGACCAGCCAACCTATACCGCCGATGTCACTGCCGTAGGGACGTTGCGGTTGTTGGAGGCGATCCGTGATTTCCAGGACGCTTTCGGCTGCACGATCCGCTTCTACCAGGCTTCGAGTTCGGAGATGTATGGCAAGGTCGTGGAAACGCCGCAGCGCGAAACGACCCCGTTCTATCCACGCTCGCCCTACGGTGTGGCGAAACTCTACGCCCACTGGATCACCGTCAACTACAGGGAGAGCTACGGTTTGCATGCCTCCTGCGGGATTCTCTTTAACCATGAAAGCCCGCGCCGGGGCGAGACGTTCGTGACCCGCAAGATCACCAGAGCCGCCACCCGCATCAAGCTGGGGCTGCAAAAGAAGCTCTTCCTCGGCAACCTCGATGCGCAGCGCGACTGGGGCTTCGCCGGCGACTATGTCGAGGCCATGTGGCTCATGCTGCAGCAGGATACGCCAGATGATTACGTGATCGCCACGGACGAGACCCATTCGGTCCGTGAATTCTGCGAGAAGGCATTCGGTCGCCTGGGCATCGATTATCGCGAAGCCGTGGAGATCGATCCGCGTTATTTCCGGCCGGCGGAAGTCGACATTCTCCTCGGTTCCTCGGCGAAGGCGCGCAAGACCCTCGGCTGGCGGCCCCGCTGCTCCTTCGACGAACTCGTGGCCCGGATGGTGGACGCCGATCTCGAACTCGCACGGCAGGAACAGGTGCTGCTCGCGGCCGGGCATGAAGGCATCATGCACAATCGATGAGACCATCCACGCGCAAGAGGAACTGTCGATCGTGATCGATCTTTCAGAGAAGCGGATTGTCGTTACCGGCGGAGCAGGCTTCCTGGGGAAGTCCGTGCTGCGAGTGCTGCGGCAGAGGGGCGTGCCCGACGAGCAGATCGTCGTGCCGCGGCGTCAGGAGTGTGATCTCACGGAAGAGTCGCACGTGGAACGGCTTTACGAAACCGCCCGTCCAGATGTCGTTCTTCACCTCGCGGCAGAAGTCGGCGGTATCGGTGCGAACATGGAACACCCCGGGCGGTTTTTCTACGCCAACATGGCGATGGGACTGCACCTGGTTGAGCACGCCCGGCGGCGAGGCATCGAAAAGTTCCTGCACACGGGCACCGTCTGTGCGTACCCCAAGCACTGCCCCGTTCCTTTCCGTGAAGAGAATCTTTGGAATGGGTATCCGGAGGAAACGAATGCCTCCTATGGCGTCGCCAAAAAGGCGGTCTTCGTGATGCTCGACGGCTATCGCCGGGAGTATGGATTGAAGAGCGCGGTCGTGGTGCCGGTGAACCTGTACGGCCCCGGCGACAACTTCGATCCTCGGTCGAGTCACGTGATACCCGCGCTTGTCCGCAAGTGCGAGGAGGCGAGAGTTACGGGGACTCCGCAGATCGTCTGCTGGGGCACAGGCGCTGCAACGCGTGAATTTCTCCACGTCGACGATGCCGCCGAGGGCATCGTGCGGGCGGCCGAGGTGATGGACGAACCAGTGCCAATCAATCTCGGCGGTGGCGTGGAGATTCCGATTCGCGACCTCGTCGGCAGAATCGCGAAGGCCTGCAATTTCGAAGGGCGGATCGAGTGGGATACTTCGAAGCCCGACGGGCAGCCACGCCGTGGGCTCGACATCTCGCGGGCCCGCAGCCTGCTGGGATGGGAGCCGAGGCAGGACTTCGACGCCGGCCTCGCCGCCACGGTCGCCTGGTGGCGCGAACACGGCGGACTCGAGCGGCCCGCGGTGTAAGTCGCTGGATCATGGTCGCGTCATCGTGGTGTGGGCCCTGCTGTGACGCAAGCCGGGCGGGCGTCAAGCCGCACTGGCCCATACGACGCTATCTTTTGCGCGACCACACCGCCCGCCCGCCTTTTACTCAAGGCCGCCGTGGCCGAGGATGAATTTTCGCGTGCCCGCCGGGCCGTCGAAGATCACGGTGCCGACGGCGCGGGGCCCGTTACCGCTGATTCCCGTGATGCTTCCCTCGCCGTAGTCGGCATGTCGCACGCGCTGCCCGATTTCGTAGGTTCGCTTGACCGGCTGCAGACCGTTCAGTCGGGCTGCCAAATCGGAGGCCCGTCCGATCGCCGCGTCGAGCCCCCGACGTCGGGGCGTCGCAGGCTTCTGCCGCTGTGACGGCCGCGCATCGAGGTCGTCTGGAGCATGTGCTTCGTCCAGTTCCAGCAGAAGCCCGTCGGGACGGAGCGTCGTGGAGCCGTGTGCCGCGACGGTCGGTGCATCGTCATCCGAGCGGTCGTCTCCGGCTATCTGGGAATACTCGTCATCCGCGGCGGTGCCCCAACGCGCCCAGGGTGCGCCCGAAGGCGGCGCCTCCGCGCCTGTGACGATCGTCTCGGAGCCGGTCATTTCGGTGAGAAACAGGCTCGGTGCCGAGATGCGGCGCGTGCCACGGTAGTCGCGCATGCGGGAAGCGCTGGCGTGCAGTTCTTCCCGGCTCCGCGTGATGCCCACGAACACCAGCCGGCGTTCCTCCTCCAATTGGTCTGGATGATCGAGGCTGCGCTCGTGGGGAAGAATGCCATCCTCCATCGCCACCAGATAGACCACGGGGAATTCCAGGCCCTTGGCGGCGTGAAGCGTCATCAGCGAGACGCGATTTTCATGGGAATCCCAGACGTCGGTGTCGGCGACCAGGGCGGTGGATTCCAGGAACGCCCCGAGGGCGTCGTCGCCGGGCATCTCGGGCTTGAATGTTTCGTCGCATTGCCGGGCAGCCGTGACGAGTTCCTCGACGTTGGCAAGCCGATCCTCGCCGCCCTCGTCACCCCCCTCGTCGGCGAGCATTTGGCGGTAGCCCGTCTTGTCGAGCACGGCATCGAGCAGGGCGGCCACGCTGCCCGTCGGTTCCCCCGAGTGCTTTGCCAGTTCGGCGTGGAGCCGCGCGAACTGGACCAGCGCCGCGGCGGACCGCTTCGAGATGCCCGGAATCCGCGTTGCCACGGCTGCCGCTTCCAGCAGGCTGGCCCGCTGGTCACCTGCCCATGCCAGTAGCCGGTCGAGAGATTGCTTGCCGATGCCGCGAGGGGGCACATTCACAACCCGCAGCAGGGCCTCATCGTCGCGTGGGTTCTTCAGCAGACGCAGCCATGCGACTACGTCACGGATCTCGCGACGCTTGAAGAATTCGAGCCCCCGGACCAACTGGTATGGAACACCGCGGCTTCGCAACGCCACCTCGAGCGACCGTGACAGGGCGTTCGTGCGAAACAGGATCGCGACATCCCGCGGCATGCGCGAGCCAGAGGAGACGGCGGCGGCGATTTCGCCCGCGATGCGATCCGCCTCGTCGTGGCTGGACGCATCGAGGACGATCCGCACCAGCGGA
>JBIIMX010000057.1:0-13240 GCA_044337765.1 Pirellulales bacterium
TAGGCCGCGATTGGACCGCTGCCTCGCCCTGTCTCATCTGGTCGGCCAGCAAGGGCGTTGCCGCTGCCTGCACGCTGCATGCGTTGCAGGAACAGCGCATTCCTCTCGACACCGTGGTGGCGGCACTGTGGCCTGAATTCGCCGCTTCTGGCAAGGAACAGATCACGCTCGCTCAGCTTCTCTCGCACCGGGCCGGCCTTGCCGCGATCGATCAAGCGGGCCTGCCGATCACCGATCATGGGGCGGTGGCGGCCGCTTTGGCGGCGCAACCGCCGAACTGGCCGGCCGACGGTACCCACGGTTACGGTGCCCGCACCTTTGGGTTCCTGCTCGACGAGATCGTCCGGCGCGTGGCCGGCGAGACGCTCGGCTCCTACTGGGAACGGGTCTTCCGCGGACCGCTCGGTCTTGCGCTGTGGTTCGGACTTCCAGCGAATCTGATCGACACGGCGGCCAATGTCATTGCCCCCAAGACGCCCCCTGCACCGGGGCCGTTCACGAAAGCGTTTGGAGACCCCGTCTCGCTCACCCGCCGCGCTCTCGGCGAACCGGGCGGGCCGCTCACCGCTGCTGTGATGAATTCGCCAGCCATGCGGATGGCCTCCATCCCGTCGCTCGGGGCAATCGCCACGGCCGACTCTCTCGCCCGGTTCTACTCGCTTCTCGGTGGCAGCGGCTCACCGCTTTTCGATCAGGAGACACTCGTCGCGATGCGGACGACGTCGAGCAGCGGCCCCGACCGCGTACTCATCGACCAGACCTCCTTCTCCGCCGGGTTCATGACCAACGCCTACGGTGTCTACGGGCCCAGCCCTGCGGCCTTCGGGCACCCCGGCGCGGGCGGCTCGCTTGCATTTGCCGACCCGTCGCTTGGCCTGGGATTCGCATTCATTCCCAGCGCCATGCATCCGGGCGCGTTGCCAGGGCCGCGAACACAGTCGCTCATCGCGGCCCTGTACGGCCTTCCGACGCTGGCTTAGGGCCGTGCCCGCCATCGGGCGGTGGACCGCGCTTTTGTGGCAGGGTAGATTCCGCCCGTATTTCTCGCCGAGTCTCTCCCGAGCAAGGACAATGTTGCACAAGACGGTCCCAACCTTTGCGCGGCTCGTGGCAGTGAGCGTTGCCCTCATGCCGCTTGCGCACCTCGTTTCTGCCCAGACCGTTTCTGCCCAGACCGCTGACACGATCTACTCTGGCGGCGACATCCTCACCATGCGTGGCGACGCGGCTGAATATGCCGAGTGCTTGGCCGTGAAGGACGGAAAGATTCTCTTCGTCGGGTCTTTCGCCGACGCCCAGAAGTACGCCGGCACGGCAACACGTTCCGTCGATCTGGCGGGAAAGACGCTCCTCCCCGGATTCATCGACACTCACGGCCACATGGTCTATTTCGGCAAGAACCTCATCGACGCCAACCTCTTTGGTACCGTCGACATTCCTGATCTTGTCCGGCGGATGAAGCAACAGGCCGAGCGGACGCCCGCCGACGGCTGGATCGTTGGCTTTGGCTATCAGGCCCGGGCGATGAAGGAGCAACGCACGCCCACGGTCGCAGAGCTCGACGCCATCTCGACCGACCGACCGGTGCTGATCGTCGATAGCTCGGGCCACTTGGGCGCGGGCAACTCGGTCGTCTTCGCACAGGCAGGTATCACCGCCGACACGCCCGATCCGAAGGGCGGCACGTTTGAACGCAAGGCCGATGGCAGGTCGCTGCTCGGTCCGATGGAGGAGACGGCGCTCAATGCCGTCCGCAGCAAGCGGCCTCCCTTCACCGGGAAGCTGGCCGATGAGGCGATCACCGGGGCGGCGAACGTCTGGGCCAGTCATGGCCACACGACCGCCCAGGAAGCCGGGCTCGGCCTCGGCAACGACGACATCGGGATCGTTGCCAATGCGATCGACAAACGACTCCTGCCGATCGACCTCTACATCGCCGCCAAGGATTCGGCCGTCGATGATACGATCGCCGCGGCCTATACAGTCGCCTCGCACTACAACCCCAGGCCCGACGGCACCCGCGAAAAACTGCTCGCCGACCGGCCTGATCTCGACAAGCGCTACATCAACCGCGTGCGGCTCGGCGGGCTCAAGTTCTGGCTCGATGGCAGCCTCGACACCGCCTGGTTCACGCAGCCTTATACCACCAACCCTGCTGGCAGGACCGGGAGCTTCAGCGGGTACCGCCAGATTCCCGACGAGGCGCTCGACGCGGCCTTCGACAAGTATTGGGCGACGAACCTGCAGATCCACATGCACATGAACGGCGATGCCGCAGCCGATCAGGCGCTCGCCGCGATCGCCAAGGCCGTGAAGAAACACGGCATGCGTGACCACCGCCCCGTGTTCGTCCACGCTACCTGGCTCCGGCCCGATCAGATCGAAAAGATGAAGCACTACGGCGCGGTGCCGAGTTTCCTGCCGTCAGGGATCATCCCTGGAGGCGATGCCGTCGTGAAGCTGTGGGGCCCCGAGCGCTCCGCAGGCGCGATCGCTGCCAGGACATTCCTGCGGTCAGGATTGCCGTTCACCTTTTCGCACGACGCCCCGGTGTCCCCGGTTCCCTCCGTGCTGGCATTGGTCGATGCCGGCGTGAACAGGCGTGCGTCGAGCGGCGCGGTCGTTGGCCCCGATGAAAGAATTTCTCCCTACCACGCGCTGCGGGCCGTCACGGCGACCGCCGCATATCAGATCAAGGAGGAGCAGACCAAGGGCACGCTGGAGGCGGGCAAACTGGCCGACCTCGTCATCCTGGAGCAAAACCCGCTCAAGGTCGACGCTCTGACGATCAAGGACATCCGGGTTCTGGAGACGATCAAGGAGGGCCGCACGGTCTACGCACGATAGAAAAAGGCTTGACGTCATCCGAGACCACCCGCGCGTTGCCCGGAGCCTGTCAGGGCTGTAGCCTGTGCGGTTCGGTTGGTTTCATTCGCCACAGGTCACCACACAAGGATCGTGCATGCTGGGGCTCGAACGCATCGGCGTCCAGTCGAGGTTCATCCTCCTGATGCTTCTGGTCAGCCTGGGGTCGATCCTTGCGATCGGCTGGATCGGCTACGAGTCGGCCCGCGCAGCCATCACCCGCGCCGTGCAGAACCAACTGCAGAGCGTGCGGCACTCCAAGACGAGCGGCCTGATGGCCCTGCTCGAGGCGCTCCGCGATCAGGCGATCTCGCTTTCGGACGGAAAGCTGGTGGCGGAGGCGATGATCAACTTCAAGCAGTCCTACAAGGGGCTCGCCGGCGAGTCGCTCACCGAAGAGCAGGAGCAGGAACTGCGGAGCTATTACGCGACGAACTTCCTGCCCCAACTCCAGAGAAGCCTGGGCATCACGGCCCAGCCCGAGCAGTTTTTGCCGGCCGAGCCTGTCCAGCGGTATCTCCAATATCATTACATGGCCGCCGGCCAGGACGCGGACGCACCGGAGGGGAAGCGGCAGCCGGACATGCCCGAGGCTGCCGAGGAACGGAACGAAGAAGATCCACAGCGCATTGACGGAGCCGGCGACGACTCGCTCTACGGCCTGGCCCACGCCGCGATGCAGGAACGGTTCGAGCGGGTGGGCAGGCTGTTCGGATACGAGGACATCCTGCTCATCGACGACGACACGCTGGAGGTCGTCTACACGCTGCGGAAGCGTCCCGACTTCGCCACCAGCTTGCGAAACGGCCCCTACGCGGCCACGAATCTCGCGAAGGCGGCCGACCTTCTCTCCCGCTCCGGCGATCGCGATGCCTTCAAGGTCGTCGATACGGAACTCTACCGTCCCGACCTCGGCCGCCCGGTAGGCTTCGTGCTCTCGCCCATCTTCAATGGATCCGACATGGTGGGCATCCTCGCCCTGGAGTTTCCGATCGATCGGATCGTCGAGTTGCTCACCGGAAAGTTCCAGTGGGAGCGTGAGGGAATGGGGAAGACGGGGGAATGCTACGTGGTGGGCCCCGATTTCACGATGCGCAGCCGCAGCCGATTCATGGTCGAGGATCCCAAGGGTTTCATCACCAGCCTCAGGACGTCTGCGGTTTCCACGTCGGTCGTCGACCAGATCGAGCGGCAAGGCGCGGTGCTCAACCAACTGCCCGTCAAGACCTTCAGCACCGAGCAGGCCCTGCTCGGCCGGGAGGGTCTCACCATGATCGACGATTACCGGGGAGTCCCTGTGCTCAGTGCCTACGGACCGCTCGACCTCAATTCACTGCGGTGGGCGGTCGTCGCCGAGATCGACGTGGCCGAGGCCTACAAACCCATTCACGATTACGCGCGTCATGCAGTGCTCGCCACAACGGCGTTGGCCCTTGGCACCACGCTCTTGGCGCTGGCAAGCTCCTGGCTCCTCGTGCGTCCGCTCAAGCAACTCTCGATCGCTGCCCGGAAGATCAGTGCCGGCGATACCTCCGTGAGCGTCAACCTGAACACGCGGGACGAGTTTGGCGAATTGGCGCGAGTGTTCAACGACATGTCTGCAAGCCTGCGGCGGCAGCGGGCCGAACTCGAGGAAAAAGGCCGCGAGAACCAGGAACTCCTGCTCAACATCCTGCCGGCTGCGGCCATCGAACAGCGACGGGGCGGCGACGAGAAAGCTACGCGGCAGTTTGCCGACGTCACCGTGCTGGTCGCCGAGTTTGGCGGTATCGAATCACTCGGCCGCACAGGCAACGACAGCCGTGCCATGTCACTGCTCGGTGATCTCGTGGCGGCCTGTGACGAAGCGGCGGAAAAGTGCGGTGTCGAGAAGGTGCGTGCCGTGGGCTCGATGTATCTGGCGGTCTGCGGGCTTTCGGTGAGCCGGCCCGACCACGCCACCAGAGTGATGCTTTTCGCGCAGGAACTGGTGCAGATCATGGCCGCGTTCGACCGCGAGCATGCCGCGATGCTGACCCTATCGGTTGGCATCAACTCCGGTCCCGTGGTCGGGGGTGTCGTGGGCCGGCACAAGTTTCTCTACGACCTGTGGGGCGATACGGTCGCCATCGCCTCGCGGCTGGCTGCCGAGGGCGGGAGCACCATCCATGTCACCCTGCAGGTCTACGAGCGGCTCAGCGACCTCTACTCTTTTGACGGCCCGTTCGACGTCGAGCTGCGTGGCCAGGGGATGGTGAAGACGTGGCGACTGCGGAGGGCGGTTGGGGCCTGACCGCCGCACCGTGATCCCACCATGGCCGATCCCGCCGCCCCCCTGACGATTCCGCTCATGCCCGCGGCGACGCTGATCGTGGGGTTTCCCCTCCTGCTCCTGCTGCTCACCGAGCTGATCCACTCCGGGCAGCGACGGAAATGGCCCGTCTTGCCGACGCTCCGGGTTCTCCGAAACTTCGTCTTGCCGGCGATCGCCTTCATGCTGTTTGTGACGGAAGTCTGGCGGCGGCCGACGGACGACTTTTTCGTCCGGTTGGTGCAGACCGGCTTCTGGCTCAGCGTGTTGTATGCCGTACTGACATTCATCAACGACGGCGTCTTCGGGACCGTGCAGCGAGGGGCGTGGCAGGAGCGGGTGCCCAAGTTGCTTCGTGACCTGACGCGCGGGCTTCTGGTCGCCGTCGGCGGGGCCATCATCTATTCGCAGGTTTGGAAACAGGAACTGTCCGGTGCGCTCACGGCCCTCGGACTCGGCAGCATCGTGATCGGCCTCGCGCTCCAGGAGCCGCTCGGCAATGTCGTCTCGGGGCTCATGCTCCTGCTCGAGAGGCCGCTGAATATTGGTGACTGGCTGATCGCCGATGGCACGACGGGCAAGGTGATCGAGATCAACTGGCGGAGCGTCCACATCGAGACGCTGCTCCATGAAATGCGGATCATCCCCAACGTCTCGCTCTACAAGGAGTCGTTCAGCAATCTCTCCCGGCCGACGCTCGAGCGGACCGAGACCTACGACATGGGTTTTTCGTACGACCATCCCCCGAACCTCGTGAAGGGGGCGATGCTCGACCTGCTCGAGACCACGCCGGGCGTGTTGCGACAGCCGGCACCGGAGGTGCACACGCTCGGCTACGGCGATTTCTCGATCACCTACCGGCTGTTCTTTACCGTTGCCAGGTATGAGGACCTGCTGCCGGTTCGCGATGCGATCCTCACCCGGATCTGGTACGTCGCCCGCCGCCACGGCCTGCAGATTCCCTTTCCGATCGCCATCCAGTACCGGCCCGAAGGCCCCGCGTCGCCACCGGCTCCCACGGCGGTCGAACTCCTGGAGAGGTTTCCGCGGTATCGGCACGTTCGCCAGGCGATGCTCGAGGCTGCAGAGCGAAACCAGCGGCCGGCGGATGGCAGTTCCCGGGCCCCGGGCGGCCTGCATCCCGACGCCCGCGTACTGATGTTTTCCGCCGGTGGCGAGATGCTTCCTTTTGAGAGCACGCGGAACGGGTTCACGCTTCTCGTCGAGGGCACCGCGACCTTGTCGGCTCGCGATGCTGACGGCCGGGAGGTGCGGATTGCCAGCCTCGGACCGGGTGATTTCTACGGCGAGGCGACGATTTCTGCCGGTCGTCCCAGCGACGTGCGGGTTGTGGCGGAGACCGACGTCACGGTGGTGGCGTTTGATGCCGGCGTGATGGCGGAATGCCTCCAGCGATCGAGCGGCCTCGCAACGGAAATCGGAGATGCCATCGAGACGCGGCGGCGGGCGGCGGCGGCCATTCGGCAACGCACGAGCGGCCCGGCTGTCTAGATTCCACCTGCATCGAATCTGGGTCGAATTCTGGGTCGAATCCGGATCGGACTGGATCGCATCAAAGGTCGCTGAACACCGGCGTTTTGCGGCCCAGGGCGAGCAGGCCGACCTTACTCCAATGGGATCAGGACGCCCACGTCCTCGTCGTCCTCGAACGGATCGAAATCGCCGTCGAACGGCCCAAAGGCTCCGGGGATGGTCGTGCTGATGGGCATAGCTGGTGAGCTCCTTGACCATCTAGTGCACACACGCGTCGCGGCCGAATCAAATCAGCGAAATAGTGGCCTAAATGAAAGGTTTTTGAGGCTGCGTTCGCCGGCTGACCGGCCCGCAGCGACCCCCCCGTGCGGGCGGGTCGCTGAACGGGATCGCTCTCCCGCCGCGCTTTCCTATACTGACCCCTCTCGGTTTCCAGCGCGTGCTGGAGATCGCCCGCCTCAATCCCGCCGAACCACACCACCCCGCTCCATGGCCACGACCACGACATCCGCCGCAGACACAGCCGCCGACCCATGGTTTCAGGATCTTTTCGCCCAACGCATCGGCGGGGCGGGCTATGGAAAAGGCACCGAGATCTACAAGTTCGAACTCATCAAGCGGGCCAAGAGGCAGGCTTTGGCCGAGCATCCCGAGCGGCGGATGCTCGACTTCGGCATCGGCGAAAACGACGAGATGGCCCCCGAAAGCATTCGTTCCGTGATGAAACGGGAGGTCGATCGCCCGGAAAACCGTGGGTACGCCGACAACGGCATCGCGGCCTACAAAGACGCGGTGGCCGCGTTCATGCAGCGGGAGTTTGGGGTCAGCCTCGACCCCGTCAAGGAGATCAACCACTGCATCGGCTCGAAGACCGCCTACGCGATGCTGCCCGCAGCCTTCATCGACCCGGGCGACGTCACGCTGATGACGGTCCCCGGCTATCCGGTCGCCGGCACGGCCACGCGGTGGTTCGGAGGCGTCGTCCATCGGCTGCCACTCGTGCCGG
The DNA here is from genome assembly GCA_044337765.1 of Pirellulales bacterium. GTDB lineage: Bacteria > Planctomycetota > Planctomycetia > Pirellulales > UBA1268 > CAMCQY01. The sequence goes on from JBIIMX010000057.1 coordinate 7,656, forward strand.
AGAACGATTTCTTCCCCGATCTGGCCGGCATTCCGGACGACGTGCTGGCCCGCACCAAGCTTCTGGTGCTCTGCTACCCCAACAGCCCTACCGGAAAGACGGCCACCAGGCGGTTCTACCAGTCGGTCGTCGACTTCGCCCACAAGCATCGGATCATCGTCGTGCAGGATGCCGCCCACATCATGCTTTCCTACGACGACGAGCCGCTGTCATTCCTGTCGGTCGACGGTGCCAAGGAGGTGGGGGTCGAGGTGCACTCGATGTCGAAGGGATTCCACATGATCGGCTGGCGGCTGGGCTGGGTGTGCGGCCACGAAAAAATCGTCAGGGCCTTTGCCGACGTGAAGGACAACTGCGACTCGGGACAGTTTATGGCAATCCAAAAGGCGGGCGCGGCAGCCCTTGCCGATCCGGAGATTCCGCGACGCGTTCGTGAGAAGTACCGCCGCCGCCTCGAGAAACTCGTCGGTGTGCTGCGGGCCGTCGGTTTCGAGTGCGACATGCCGGGAGGCACCTACTTCCTTTACACGAAGAGCCCCAAGGGAGCAGGCGATCGCGTCTTTGCCACGGCGCAGGATGCCAGTCAGTTTCTGATCCATGACCTCTCGATCTCGACCGTGCCGTGGGACGACTGTGGCGCCTACCTTCGGTTTTCGGCCACCTACGAAGCCGAGGATGAGTCGGTGGAAGATGACCTGATGGCGGAGACCCATGCCCGCCTGTCGCGAGCCCGCCTGAAATTCTGACATTCCCAGCGTTTATGCGCCCTGACCGGTGTCGGTGCAAGCACGACCGCCGCCTTTGCTTCCCGGAGGAGCCACTCATGCGACAGTTGGAATCGATCCGTTGTGTTCTCGTCATCACCGTGGGCTTGGCGGCGTTGCTTCCCGCTGCCGGATGCGGCACGAAGAAGAAGCCGCAACTCACGATCAAACAACGGCTCGACAAGGCAGAGAAGGAAACGACGCCCGAACGCCAGGCGGCGGCGCTTCTGAAAGTGGCCCGATCTCAGTTCGCGGCCAACGACGAGGCCGGTGCGAAGGATACCGCTGCAAAAGCGCTCGAGAAGCTGAAGGGAGAGGGCGACGCCAACCTCTTCGCACCGCGACTGGTGGAGCTTGCCGGCTTCCTGGCAGAGATCGGCGACCGCAAGCCGGCCCGGGAAGCACTCGTTCAGGCCTGCAGTCTGGGCGAAAGCATCGACGACCCGGTCCGCAAGGCCAAGCTGTTCGCGGAGGCCGGGGCCACCTACAAGGCCAACACCGATTCGAAGGATGCCAAGGAGACGCTCCAGAAGGCGGCTGATGTCGCCGGACTTGCCGAGCAACGCTTTCAGGCCGAAGCCCTGAAGGCCGTGGCCCTGGGCTACACCCGTAGCGGCATGGCCGATGCCGCCAGCGGGGTGGTCGAAAAACTCCTGGAAGCGGCCAAGACCCTCGAGGAGCCACGGGCCAAGGCCGAGGCGCTCGCGGCGGCAGCCGGCGTGCAGGCGCAGACCGGCAAGAAGAAGGACGCGGCCAAGCTTCTCGAGGAGGCGGAGGCCGCCGCCAGGAGCGTCGATCGAGCAGAGAGCAAAGCCTATGCGCTCTTCGAGGTCGCCATGGCCACGAGTGTCAATGGCGACAACAAACAGGCGATGGCGTTGCTCAAAGAGGCCGACAAAGCCGCCGACAAGGTGCCGGAGCCCGCCTCGCAGAAGAAAATCGTCGACAAGGTCAGGTCGGCGATCGCCGACCTGGACAAGAAGCTGAAGAAATAGTCGCTCTAGAAAGAGCCGCTATTTCCTGCCCGCCGAGACGGCCTGCAGTGCCTTGAGCGCGAGCTTTCGAGCCTCAGCGTGGTCCACGATCGGTTCGGGATAGTCGCTTCCAAGACCAGCCCACTGCCGCACATAGGCCTGATCGGGATCAAACTTCTCGGCCTGGCTCGTGGGATTGAAGATTCGAAAGTAGGGTGCCGCATCGGCGCCGCAACCGGCGGCCCACTGCCAGCCCAGCGTGTTGGCCGCGAGATCGGCATCGACGAGCGTGTCCCAGAACCACTTCGCCCCCTCCAGCCAGGTCACTCGCAGATCCTTGACCAGAAAGCTCGCCACGATCATCCGCACCCGGTTGTGCATCCAGCCGGTGGCCCAGAGCTGCCGCATGCCGGCGTCGACGATCGGAAAGCCCGTGCGGCCACGCTGCCAGGCGCGGAGTCCGACCGGGTCGTTTGCCCAGGGAAACCTCGCGTAGTCAGCCCGGAGCGGTGCGTCGGTGGTATGCGGAAAATGGTAGAGCAGATGATTGGCAAATTCCCGCCAGCCCAGCTCCCGCAGATACACCTCCGGACTGCCGCTGATCTTGGCAGCGGGAGTGCCGCCGACGGCATCACGAACGGCATGCCAGACACGCCGCGGCGACAGTTCGCCGAAGTGGAGGTGCGGGCTGAGCGCGCTGGTGCCGTCGTGGTCGGGACGATCCCGTTCTGTGCCATAGGAGTCGATGCCGCGGTTGACGAAGGCCTTCAGCCGCTGCCGGGCTCCGTCTTCGCCGGGCGTCCATGTCGTCCGCATGGTGCCGGCCCAGTCGATGCCGGGAAGCAGCCCGAGCGATTCGATGGAGAGCTTCTTTCCAACCGCCTTCCCGGTCGCTGCAGCAGCGTGGAGCTTTCGCGGGGCGGCCACCGGCCCAGCCGGCTCCTCCCGTGCCACGAGCGACCGCCAGAATGGCGTGAACACCTGATAGGGCTTGCCCTCCTTGGTCGCGACGTTCATCGGCTCGAAAAGCAGGCTGCCATTGAAGCTTTCGACGGTCAAGCCGTCGTCGCCGAGGGCTTTTTTGATCGCCGTATCGCGACGGATCACCGCCGGCTCATACCGGCGGTTCCAGGTGACGTGCGTGGCGGAGTATTCCCTGGCAAGTTTTCGCAGCGCATCGAGCGAGGGCCCGCGGCGAATCACGAGCGCTGCGCCGGCCTTCTCAAGCACGGCCGAGAGCTTTTCCAGCGACTGATGCAGCCACCACCGCGAGGCTGCCCCCGGCTCCCAAGGCGCCTCCTCCTCCGGCGCCCAGACGAAGACGGGCACGACCGCACCGCGGGCTGCAGCGGCTGCCAGGGCCGGATGATCGTCCAGCCGGAGATCATGCCGAAACCAGACGAGCGTGACGGGAGTTGCTGACATGCGGAAAGCATAGCGTGTTGGTGACCGCAGGTCGCTTGGTTCTCGGCCGGGCATCCGAGAGCCCTCCGTTGTGAGCTGGAGCGGCGACTTGGCAAACCAGAAAAGTCAGGCGAAGGGGTCGGCGAAAGCTCGAGGAGCTCTGGGCTATCCTGCCCACGCGACGAGACTTTTGCCGCCCCGTAGCCGGTGCCACACAAAGTCAAAACGCTCCAGACCGGCCGGGCATCCGAGAGCCCTCCGTTGTGAGCTGGAGCGGCGACTTGGCAAACCAGAAAAGTCAGGCGAAGGGGTCGGCGAAAGCTCGAGGAGCTCTGGGCTATCCTGCCCACGCGACGAGACTTTTGCCGCCCCGTAGCCGGTGCCACACAAAGTGAAAACGCTCCGGCCCGGCTGATCAGGCGATCATTTCCTTCACGACATGGCCATGCACGTCGGTAAGCCTGAAATCTCTGCCTTGGAACCGGTAGGTCAGCTTGGTGTGGTCGAAGCCAAGGAGGTGCAGGATCGTGGCCTGCAGATCGTGGATGTGAACCGCATCGCGGGCCACCTTGAAGCCGAGATCGTCACTCGCACCGTGCACATGCCCCGGCTTCACTCCGCCACCGGCCATCCAGACAGAATAGCAGTCGGGATAGTGATCGCGGCCAAGAATGCCGCCCGCGGAGGTCCGGCCCTCTCGGAACGGAGTCCGGCCGAATTCGCCCGTGCAGAGCACCAGCGTGTCCGCAAGCAGCCCCCGCCGCTCGAGGTCCTCGATCAGCGCAGCAGCGGGTTTGTCGAACGTGGCCGCCTTCTTGGTGAGTCCATCGCGGATGTCCTCGCCGGGGCCCGTCCCATGAAAATCCCAGCCCCAATCGAAGAGGTGTACGAACCGCACGCCCTCCTCGACAAGCCGACGAGCCAGCAGGCAGTTGTTGGCCAGACTCGGGCTTCCCGGCTGCGCGCCGTAAGCCTCGAGCACCTCCTTTGGCTCACGGGAGATGTCCATAACCTCCGGCACGCTCGCCTGCATGCGGAAGGCGAGTTCATACTGCGCGATCCGAGTGACGGTTTCGGGATTGCCGAGCTCGCGGGCCTGGAATTCGTTCAAATCCTTGAGGGCATCGAGGCTCGCCCGTCGCAGCGCCCGGTCCATGCCGGGAGGATCCGATACATAGAGCACCGGGTCGCCCTTCGAGCGGCATTGGACTCCCTGGTAGACGCTCGGCAGAAACCCAGACCCGAAGCTGCTGGTGCCGCCGTTGGGCTGCACGCCCGACGAGATCAGCACGACGAACCCGGGCAGGTTCGCATTCTCGCTGCCAAGGCCGTAGGTCGCCCAGCTGCCGAGGCTCGGACGGCCCGCACGAGGGCTGCCGGTGTAGACCATCAACTCGGCGGGCGCGTGATTGAACTGGTCGGTGAACATGCTCTTCACGAGGCAGAGCTTGTCCGCCACGCGGTGAAGGTTCGGGATCGCGTCGGACAGTTCCATGCCGCTCTCGCCGCAGCGGACCCACTTTCGCGGCGTTCCCAGCAACTTCGGCGTGCCGCTGGTGAAGGCGAACTTCTTGCCGGCGATCGTCTCGGCCGGACAATCCTCGCCGCTGTGCTTCACCAGTTCCGGCTTGTGGTCATAGAGGTCAAGGTGTGGCGGCGATCCCGTCAGGTGGATCACGATCATCCGCTTCGCCTTGGCAAGCAGCGGCGGCAGCTTCGCCGCCATCGGATCGACGGCGACGGCTGGAGCCGATGATGCCGTTGCCCCAAGGAGGTCATGCATGGCCAGCGCCCCGATACCGCCGGCCATACCGCCGAGAAGATGACGGCGGGTGGCCAGCAGCCTGCGTTCAAAGATCGGATCCATGGATCGCTCTCCCGTCACGGGCACATGAAGGTTTCGTCGAGGTTCAAGATCACGTTCGCCACGACCGTCCAGGCTGCCAGGTCGTCGATCTCGATCGCCAGGTCGCTCGGCACGGGGCCGAGCGGATCGGTTGCCAGCTTCCGGGCATCGTCGAGATCTGCCTTGAACCGTTCTCTCGCTTCGTCATGCAGCCTCACGAGCCGGTCGATCTCGGGAGTCTTCGGCTGCCGGGCGAGCACGAGCCGGAAGCCGCGGACAGCCCGGTCATGATCCGTCGAGCCTCCTTCCCGCACCATCCGCCTGGCCAGTCCCTGTGCCGCCTCGACGTAGACGGGGTCGTTCAGCGTGACGAGTGCCTGGAGCGGCGTGTTCGTCCGCGGGCGGCGCACCGTGCAGACCTCGCGGCTCGGCGCGTCGAACGTAGCCATCGATGGATAGGGATTGCTCCGCCGCCAGGTCGTGTAGAGGGCGCGGCGGTAGCGGTCTTCTCCGGCACTCGTCTTCCAGTCGATGCCACCACCGAACGCCGCGTTCAGGCCAAGGTTCGGCTGCGGGGGATGCACGCTCGGACCGCCC
>JBIIMX010000411.1:0-3480 GCA_044337765.1 Pirellulales bacterium
GCTGCCCGACCGGTCGGCCGAACTGCGTGAGCACGACTTGCTCGGCCTGATCGACCGTGTAGGCACAGCCGAAAAGAAAGATCGCGGCAAGGGCGGCGAGGAAGCCGCCCACCGGCGCGAAGAGGAGGTCGGCGACCCGCCGGGCCATTTGCAGGAGCGGGTGGTTGATCGGGAGTGTGTTCATGGTCTCGGTGACGGTGTGCGAGCGGTGTTTAGGGCTTGGTGGCTTCCAACTGTCGGAGATTCATCAGCGGCAGAAACTGCTTTGCGTCGGCGTCGAGGATCACCTTTCCACCCAGTTGCGGCAGCACCTCGGAGATCGTCTCCAGATAGAGTCGCTGCCGGGTGACGTCCGGCGCCTTTTCATACTGCTCGAGCAGGCTTTTGAATCGGGCCACGTCACCCTCCGCCTCGTTCACCCGTTTGAGCGCGAAGCCCTCCGCCTCGCGGAGTTTCTTCTCGGCCTCGCCGCTGGCCCGTGGCACGACCTTGTTGTATTCGCCATTGGCCTGGTTGATCATCTGCTCCCGCTCCTGCTGGGCGCGGTTGACCTCGTCGAACGACCGCTGGACAGCCTCGGGCGGGTGCACGTTTTTGAGCTGCACCTGCTGCACGCGGAGTCCCATGCCGAGTTCCTGCACGAGCGCGGTCAGCTTCGCGATCGCGTCATTCTCGATCCCCTGACGGCCGACCGTGAGAACCTCGTCCACCGTGCGGTCGCCCACCACCTCCCGCATCACGCTCTCGGCGAGATCGCGGAGCGTGGGACCGGGCTCGCGATGGTTGAAGAGAAACTGCTCTGGATCGCTGATCTCGTACTGCACGACCCATTCGACGTGCGCGGCGTTGAGGTCGCCGGTCACCATGTCGCTCTCCCGGTTCTGATCGGCCGCAGAGGATGCCTGATCGGGATTGCTGGCGGCTGCCGAGCCGAAACCGAATTCCATCTTGAGCTGCCGCTTCACCGGCAGGATCGTGACCGTGTCGATGCCGAAGGGCAGCTTGAACCGAAGGCCCGGCCCGACCGTGCCGACAAACCGGCCAAATCGCTGGATGACACCCACGCTCTCGGGGCCGACGGTATAGACACCCCGGGCCAGGCCCGAGACGACCAGAAACAAAGCCGCTGCTGCCACGAGCCACTTGAAGGGAGGGCCGCCGGCCGGCATGCCGGGTGAACGCGGCTGGCCGGGGAAACGAGGGAATTCTGCCATTGGATTTGCCACCGGGCCGTAGAAAGACAGTCGGAGCCGTATGCCCTAGTAATACCCTCGGCCGCGGACGGTGTCGAACTGCGCGGCCGGAGCCGGTTCCAGAGGCTGTGGCCCGAGGGGGAAGAGTTGACCGCACTCAGAGCGACTCGTAGCCTTGAAGAATAGAGTCACTTTTTCCGGAGCCACCTCATGAACAGCTTCCTTTCGGGCTTGCTCACCCTTGTGTTCCTCGCCCTGAGTGTCGCCTGCTGCGCGACGAGCGGGCTCGCGGCGGATCCGTGGCTTGTGGTGGAAGGGTGCGAAGGGCCGGGGACGGCGAGGCAGATCGTGCTCGTCAGTGGCGACGAGGAATACCGCAGCGAGGAGTCGCTGACCCAACTGGCGAAGATTCTTGCCAAGCACCACGGTTTCAACTGCACAGTGCTCTATGCGATCGATCCGGCCACGGGTGAAATCAGCCCCAACACGCAGGACAACATCCCGGGGCTCGAGTCCCTGCGGAAGGCCGACCTGCTGGTGATCGCCACCCGGTTTCGGAATCTTCCCGACGAGCAGATGAAGGAGATCGACGCCTACCTCAAGGCGGGCAAGCCCGTCGTCGGCATCCGGACGGCGACCCACGCATTCAACATTCCGAAGGAGCGGACGTACGCGCACTATGGATGGAATCAGACTGACGAGAAAATGCCACAGGGTTTCGGTCGGCAGGTGCTCGGAGAGACCTGGATCAATCATCACGGCGATCACGGCCGCGAGAGCACCCGGGGACTGATCGCTCCCGATGCCAAGGATCATCCGATCCTCCGCGGCATCAAAGATGGGGAGATCTGGGGGCCGACCGATGTCTATGGCGTCCGGTTGCCGCTGCCTGGGGACTCGAAGCCGCTGGTGCTGGGGCAGGTTCTCGAGGGCATGACTCCCGACGCGCCGGTGGTCGCAGGCGAGGATGCCAAGAAGAACGAGCCGATGATGCCGGTGGCGTGGACGAAGACCTACAGCGTGGACGGTGGCCCGCAAGGACGTGTGTTTACGACCACCATGGGGGCGGCCACCGACATGGTGAGCGCCGGCACGCGGCGGATGCTCGTGAACGGCTGCTATTGGGCGCTGGGGCTCGAGAGCCAGATTCCGACCGAATCCAACGTCGATCTCGTGGGTACGTTTGAGCCGACGAAGTTCGGCTTCAACGGTGCGAAGAAGGGGATCAAGCCGGCGGACCTCAAGTAGGGAGGTTTGCGGCGTCGGGATATCGGCGTGTCGATAAGCGGGCCGTTCCGTGGCGACGAGATTTTATTTTGTCGGTCGGCTGGCTTCCCGTGGCGACGAGATTTTCATCTTGTCGGTCGGCTGGCTTCCCGTGGCGACGAGATTTTCATCTTGTCGGTCGGCAGGGCGGATTCCACAAGTTGAAAACTCGTGGCCACGAAGAGTTTCCGTGGCGAGACGCATGGCCACGGGAGAGTGGGTCATGGGCCCGACAGGGGAACTCCGCGGGCAAACCGGCTGGTAGCCTGAAATGCGAACCGTCCCGGGTGCAGGATTTCCGCCAGCACTTCAAGGGAATCGACGAGCCGCGGTCCGGGCCGATTGAAGAGATGATGGCCGTCAATGGCGAAGACTCGCCCTTCGCGGCAGGCACGCAGCTTCGCAAGGTGTGGCCGCACCGCCGGCGAGCCGGCCTCTGCGACGACGCGTTCGATCGGGAATCCGCACGGCACGAGGATCACGGTATCGGGATCGGCGGCGTTGACATCGTCCCACGTGATCCAGTGGGAGTGGTTGCCTGCCTTGCCGAGCACGTCCACTCCGCCGGCCAGACCGACCATCTCCGGCACCCAGTTTCCCGCTGCCATCGGCGGGTCGAGCCACTCGATCATGGCGACGCGGGGCCGATCGACGAAGGTGCCAACGCGGCAGGCAAGCGAGTCGATCCGGCTACGGAGCCGTGCCGCGAGTTCGCGGGCCTGCGGCAGCCGGCCCGTCGCCTGGCCGACGGCGAGGATGTCGGAGAAGAGATCGGCGAGCGTGGTCGGCGAGAGCGAAAGCACGCGTGTGCCCACCGCCGCCTTGCGAACCGCGGCCTCCACGTCAGCCGCGGAGATCGCACAGACGTCACAGGCCGCCTGTGTCAGGATGAGATCGGGCGAGAGTGCGGCGAGTTTGTCGATATCGAGCGTGAAGAGGGCGGCGGAGGTGCCGACACTACAGGCTGCCCCGGCCGGAGAATGCGGAGAGGCTGCCGCCAGGGCCCTGCCCACCGCGGTCA
>JBIIMX010000413.1:0-3479 GCA_044337765.1 Pirellulales bacterium
TGCGTTGCAACAGCCGCCTGCCAAGGCCGACATGGCAGACGGACCGACGGCACGGGTCGATTCCGGCTCGTCGAGCCGTGAGTCTCGCCGCCGCGCCCTGGAGGCGTTGCCCCTGGATCGCATCCCAGAGCCGCAGCGGAAGGCGATCGAACCCTGCCTGCGATCCGCGACGCTTTACCGCAGGCTGCCCGTCGAGACGGTGGCCTGCGATGCCGATTTGCTCGATTTCGCGCTCACGAAGCCGGAGGCCATCGTCGACATGTGGCGGGTGCTCGGCATCAGCCGGCTCTCGCTCGATCCGGTGGGCCCGCGGCAGTGGAGGCTCAGCGACGGGTATGGCACCGTCGGAGTGCTGCGGCTGGTGCATCAGGAGCGGCAGGCCCGCAGCGGCCTGCTCGTATTCCACGGACGCGGTGCCTACACCGGCCCGCTGTCGCCCCGCAATCTCACCGGCAGTTGCGTGCTTCTCATACGGCATGGACCGGCCATGCCGACGGTCGACGGCCGCGAACGGCAGACGGTTCAGATCGACACCTTTCTCGATATGGACGGCGTGGGGCTCGAGATCGTCACTCGCACGCTTCAGCCGATCATCGTGCGGAGCGCCGCCTCGAACCTTCACGAGATCTGCCTCTTCATGACGACGCTCTCCGACTCCGCACGAAACAATCCCGAGGGAGTGGCCCAACTGGCTGGCCGTCTCCAGCAGACCGATGTCGCCGACCGGCAAACGCTGGCGACGATTGCCCGGCGGTCCGCACAGCCCGCGGGGAACAGGCTGCCTCAAGGTGCCAGGCGTGACGCGGCAGACGTTGCAGCCGTCGATCGGCTGCAGACGGAACTCGCGGCCCGCTGGCTCAGTGCCGACGAACTCGACCGGATCCAGCGGCAGTAGCAAGCGGCCCTTGGGCGGGCACGGACTCTTCGTGGCCGTGCAAGCCCGGCCCCGTGGGGACGAGATTCCATCTTGTCCATGCATGCCCGGCCCCCTGGGGACGAGATTTCATCTTGTCCATCCATGCCCGGCCCCGTGGGGACGAGATTCCATCTTGTCCATGCATGCCCGGCCCCGTGGGGACGAGATTCCATCTTGTCCATGCAGCGGCACGGATTCCGCAAGTTGGAAACTCGCGGCCACGGGTCACGGGCCACCCAAGCGCCCGCGAACAGCATCCCTACCCGCCCCGTGGGGACGAGATTCCATCTTGTCCATGCAAACCCGGCTACCGGGTGGCACGGTCGGGCGACGCTTCTGGCGCGGCGGCCATGCGAATGCGGGCCTCCGACGCCACCACGTAGGGCCGCTTGTATTCGGGCATGTAGCCGCGGGCACCACGGACGGCCACGTCCTGCCCTACCAACGGTGCGAGATTCACTCCAGCCTGCGGCGTGATGAACGCGATCACATTATTGCTTTGGTCGACGACCGCCCACCGCGGAGCATCTGGCCGTCTCGAGACCACTGTCGCCAAGCGGCCCGTGGTCTCGGTCATGTCGGGTGGAGTCCACGTGGGCTGGCCATCGGCCGGTGCACCGCCAGGCAGCACGCCGGGCCGGATGGGCCGGCCACCGATCGCCGACAGGCTCGACCACATGCCGCCGAGTTGCAGCGAAGGATCGGCGGCAGGCGTCGGTGCTGCTGCCAGCGTGCGATGCCGCGATTGGATTGTCTCGAAACGGGCGATCCGGGCATCGATCGCCTCGACCCGCGTCCGATCGATGTCGGTCGCCGTTCGGGCCGCCGCCTGTCGCAGGCGTTCACGCACGGGCGCAAGATTCCAAGTGTCGGCGGGGCCGGTCACCGCCAGCGACAGCGAGAGGTCGATATCGGCCAGTTCGTCGCCGGACACCGCATTGCCACCCGTCACGGCGACGGGAGTAACCGGCGTCGCGGGATCGAACACGCTGGTGCCGCGCGGCAGCCAGCCGGCGAAGAGCCGACGGGCCGAGGGCATGAACCCCAGTGGCTGTGGCGGCATCATCCCAGCCGGCTGTGGTGGCACGACTCCGGCGGCGGTTCCCGGTGGCGTGGCTGCATTCGGCGCACTGGCGTCGCTCACCGCCTGCGCGACGGCGATACTTGCATCCTTGATCGCCGCCATCGCCTCGCCGATCGACGCGGCATTGTCATCGGTGGAATCGGTCGTGGCGGCCTGGGGCGGCGGTATCGGGACGACGCCCGGTGGTGTTTCCAGATCGGCGAGCCGAGCCCAGCGGAATTCACCCGCCGGCGGTTCGATCCGCACCCAGAGTCCTGCATGGCGGCCCGCGGCAATCCGCACCTCTTCGATCACCTGCACGCGTTCGCCCGCTTCGAGACTCACCTGGGCGACATGCCGCAGATCGTTGAGCTGGGATCCGACCCGCGAGACGGCGCCGTTGGTCACGATCACGCCGGTGCCGCGACCGGAGGCCGGCACTGCCGAAGCATCGCCGATGACGGAAACCGCATCGACGTCACACGCCCGCAGCCAGCTGAAACTGCCTTCCACGGGCCGCACGGCGACATACCCGGACGGATCGACTGCCCAGACCTCGAGCATGGTGCCGGCTGCAAGTCGCTCGGTGGGATAGAAGTCGTCGCCTGGCCCTGCGCGGAGATAGGTGTGATCGACGACGACCTTGCCTGTGGTGGAAACCGGGCCCGACTTCTCATCGGCCTCGGCGATCGCCGCGCAGACAATCCACAGCAGACCGACGACCGTGGACCGGATCCCGGCGACCCGCCACACGCTGCCACGAGCGGCGGTGTGCGATGCTCCTCGTGTCGTGGCTGTCAGCGGCGAGGTGTCCACGAGATTCATCCCTGAAAACAGGCGCGTAGACGAGGCTTGGGCACCTCGTCTACGCGCTGCAAGGGGCCGCAACGAAGCGAACCCTCGAAGGGTCTTGTAGACCACCCGAGGCCGAGGCTCAAGCCGCGATTTTTGCCACGCGCGAAGGCCGGAAAATCGGCCCATCCGGCCCTCCCAGTCCCCCCACCTTCGAGGCACTCTGCCTCTGGCGGGGTGATCCGGGCAGGCTGCGCCGACGGTGCCGACGGTGCTAGCGAAGCCGGCGCCAGCACACCCTGACTGCAGCCGTCGGGGGGAGTCTTTGAACTCGGCGATGTCCGGACCCAGACCCAGATTCCGCAAGTTGGAAACTCGCGGCCACGGGGCGGGGACGGATTCCGCACGTTGGAAACTCGCAGCCACGCGGGGACAAAAGGTGTCAGGACTCTTTTTTCTTGACTGGCCGAGGAAAGAGTCCTGACACCTTTTCGCCGCCCGGCGATCCGGCGGACCGGCCGAATGGGTGGCATCACGCCCGCTGGAGAGCCTCGACAGCGTTGACATGAATCAAGCCGCAATGAACCACACGGTCTTCGTCGGGGTACGTCACGACCACCTTCGTCTTCGTAAGAGCCACACATTCCGGGTGGAGCACCTCGTGCACCTCCCCGTTCGAAAGCCGGATGACGAACGGCTCAAACGGTT
>JBIIMX010000412.1:0-3479 GCA_044337765.1 Pirellulales bacterium
CGACATGCTCCGCTTCCCCTCCGGCACGAGCCGTCGGACAACGAGCCTCGTATGCTCGCCGCAGGCCACGACCAGCCCGGCGGCATCGGCCGACACGATCGTGCCAGGCACCAGGGCGGGCCCACCGCTGCGCTCGGGACTGCTATCGGCGCCGCGATCGGCGGCCGCCACTTCGGCCACCGCCACTTCTTCCAGCACAATCCGCACCGCCGGTCGGCCGGCGGCAGCGTGGAGAAACGTCGCCGTCCTCGGCCACGGCTCGAGCGCCCGCCGCATCCGCTCGATGCGGGCAGCCGGCAGCGACCAATCCACGACACCGTCCGCCTTCGCGAGCCGTGGCGCGCGGGTGACGCGGGAGGTGTCCTGCGGCACTCCCGGCGTGCTGTCAGGACCTGAGGCCACGAGCAGATCGATCGCTTCAAGCACTGCGTCCACGCCCATGGCGGCCAAACGGCGTTCGAGTTCGGGTGATGTTTCGGCAGGACCGATGGGCGTTTCTCGCGCCGCGATCACGTTGCCGGCGTCGAGCGCCGGCGTCATGTGGATCACGCTCGCTCCGGTCACGGCATCGCCGACCAAGATCGCCCACTGCACCGGCGCCGCCCCGCGATGCCTTGGCAGGAGGGAACCGTGCAGGTTGATGCCGCCGTAGGGGGCGACGGCCAGCGCCGCCGGCGAGAGGATCTGGCCGTAGTCACAGACCACGAGGAGGTCGGGGCTGATCGCTCGAATCGCGGCGATCGCCTCGGGATCGTTGATCCGCTCGGGAGCGAGGATCGGAACACCAGCCGCTACGGCGGCCTCGCGCATCGGATTGGGAGGCGGCCGCCGGCCGGCCGGTGCATGTGCCGGCCGTGTGACGACGGCGGCGACCGTGTGTGCCGATTGCAGAAGCGCATGAAACGTCGGCACGGCGAACGGGCCGGTGCCCATCACGACAATTTTCAAGGGCTGATTCGGCGGGCGCGACGGTGACGGGTTCATGCCTTGCAGCGGTCCGCTTCGAGCCTGTCGAGCCGCGACACGATCTCGTCATGACCGGGCAGTTCACCCCGAGACTGCTGCCCTGTGAACACCTCGCGAAACGTTTCAAGCGCCCGCCTCGCCTCGATCGCCGACGCCTCCGGCAACCGGTCGGTGAACAGCTTCCCTTCGAGATGGTCGAACTCGTGCTGCACCACGCGGGCGAGCAATCCATCGAGATCGAGGCGAATCGGCTCACCCTCGAGCGACCAGGCGTCGACGATGATCTTCTCCGGCCGCCGCACGTCCATCCGCAGGCCGGGCAGGCTCAGGCAGCCCTCCTCCTGGATGGCCGTACCGCGGGGCCGGCTCAGCGACGGATTGATGAAGACGAACTCCTGCCCGTGCCCCCGCCGGCCGGTCGTGTTCACGATGAAGATTCGGTAGGGCAACGCGACCTGGTTCGCGGCCAGGCCGATCCCTTCCGCCTCATACATGATGTCGAACATCTGCTCGACGGCCTCGCAGACGGCCTCGTCGATCCGCACGAGCGGCTTCGTGGGCCGCAGCAGCGCGGGATGGGGGTATTCGACGAGAGCAAGCGGGCCGATCGTGCTGGCGGGAACCTGGTGACTGTCTGCCATGAGCCTGCATGAGCCTGTGCGGGAAAGATGGTGCGTGGTCGGAAAGCACGCCGGACAGAGTTCGCCCGAGCGGCTGATTCCCAGCATCATACGCCGCCATGATACATTTCGCAGGCATGCCACCTGCCGCACCATCTTCGCCGCCATCCGGCCCTGCCGCCCCGCAGTGGTTCGATCCTGCCGTGCTCGTGGCAACCTGCGGCGGCATCGGCCGGATCGGCTTCGCCCCCGGCACATTCGGCGCGGCGGCCGGCACGCTGCTCGCGATGGCTTTCGCCCGGGTGGCCCTGCCGCCGCCGGTCGAGGCCGTGCTGCTCGTGGCCATCAATCTGGTCGGTATCCCGGCCTGCACGCGGGCGGTGCGGTCGCTCGGCCGGGGCAAAGACCCGGGAGCGATCGTCTATGACGAGTTCGCGAGCCTGCCGCTGGCGGCTCTAGTGGTGCCCGCCGCGGCCCGGTCTCCAGCGATGCTCGCGGCCCTGTTCGTGCTGCACAGGCTCTTCGACATCACGAAACCGTTTCCCTGTCGCCGGCTCGAACACCTGCCCGCAGGGCTCGGTATCATGGCGGATGATTGGGGGGCTGCGGCCTACGTGGCCGTCTGCCTCGCCCTTGCTCGCTGGTTGGGCTGGCTGTAGGGACCACCTCTACCGGTCTTCGCTACCGCTCTTCTCAACCGGTTCTGGAATCACCAATCGTGTTGATCCGGCCTCTCTGTTCGCGGCCCACCCGCTGCTCGAAACCATGCGTCTGCTGCTGATCGACCACGGAAACTGCGACCACGACCACACCCGCGTGCATCACTGCCGCGCAAGCCTCGGCCGGTTGGGCTTCGCCGCCGCCATCTGCGGTCCCTCGTCGGTCCCGCAACTCGAGCAGCAGCACGTCGGCATGTATGGAATTCACCTCCATGCGATCGCGGCGGCGTCGCACCGCTTTCTCGCGGCGGTGCGGGATGGCTCGGCGGAGTCGCTCTTGAGCGTCGTCCCCTCGCTCTCGCCGCGGCTGCTGGGACTGGTCCGCGAGACGGCACGGCAGCTGATCGCCGAGGCGGTGGATGCGACCGATCCCGACGTGATCTTCGTCATGCACGCTGGAATCCTCGCTGACCTGGCCACGGAGACGGGCGTGCCGGTGGTGGTGCACGTCGCACAGACCGATCTCACCGCCGCTGCCAGTAAGCCGCTGATGAGAACGCTCATGGGCCGCGTGATCGGCTCTTGCGAGGTGGTGATCGCCGCCGACACGGCCGTGGCCGATGCCCTGCAGGCCGGGTGGATGGAGGCGGCAGACGATCCACCGCTCGGGGTTTGGCCGCTGGGGCCGTCCTGCGCAGCAGAGGTGGCTTCCGCCTGCCAGACGGCCCTCGCCCGGCGTCGCGGCGGCTGACATTTTCTAGGCCCCACGTGGCGAGGCCAGCAAGCGGTCGATCTCGCCGGTGTTGACCGCGTGGGCAAATGTGTCGAAATCTCGATACACCGCCCGGCTCGTCAACTGCACCACCCAGTTGTGCACCAGCGGCGTGATCGTGATCACGGTACGGCCCCGCTGGTGGGCCTCCCACATCTCGATGGCGGTGCCCATCGACGCCTCCGGCACGTACGCCACGAGCAGGTCGAACTCCCGGCACATCTCGATGTGCCCCATGAACACCTCGCCTGCCCGGCGGCGATCGTAGCCGATCGAATTGCCATGGTTGGCGAAGGGGTCGTAGACTTCCGCTTCCGGCCAGTGTCGCTGCACCAGGTCGCGAAGCGTGTTCCGATACATCTGATCGTGCACCAGCGCCGCCACGTGCGACCCCTGCATGATCCCCGCGAGGAATATCCGCATGAAAAAAGCTTCCCTCAAAACGTCGGTGAGACCGTCTCC
>JBIIMX010000414.1:0-3476 GCA_044337765.1 Pirellulales bacterium
CGACAAGATGCCCCCGGCACCAATGAAGAGGACCTGAACGATCTGCTCGGCGAGTGAGCGGGGCCGACGAACGCGAGAGCGATGGTGTCCTTCTTCATCGACTTGGGAAAGGCGGGCTGACATTCCATGCGTATGCCTTTGTTGTCGGCGGTCATGTTGGCCGCGATCTTTGGACTGAGTTGCCTGGGTGCCGATCCCTCGGAACCGGAGCCGGCCGGCCAGCGGGTGTTCGTCACGGCGCACAGCTTTCACATCTTCGTGGTCGACCGGCTGGCGCCTCTGGCGAAGGCGGCGGGCATCACCGGCCATACACTGGTCGGCAAGCAGATGCTCGGCGGGTCGCGCGTGCGGCAGCACTGGGATCTGGCCGATCGGATGAACCCCGCCAAACAATCGCTCATAGCAGGCGACGTGGACGTGCTGACCATGTCTCACAACTGGTTGGTTCCGGACGACGGCATCGAGCTCTTCACCGACCTCGGCCTCGAGCACAATCCGAAGCTGCGGGCGCTGGTGCAGATATCGTGGCCGGCGTTTGACCATTGGGAGCCGATCGGCAATCCGGCGCTCTGGGATCCGGCCAAGAAGATCAATCACAACCAAGAACGCGACGCCCGCTCGCTGGACGGCCTGCGTGCGGCGAACGCCAGCGTCAAGCCGGTGATCGAGAAGCAGATCGCCGCGCTCAACGCGAAGTATGGGCATGATGTCATTCGCATCGTTCCGGTGGGCGATGCCGTGCTCCGTCTCCGGGAGCGGGTGGTCGCGGGGGATGTGCCCGGCATCAAGCGGCAGTCGGAGCTGTTCACCGATCCGATTGGCCATGCGAAAGCCCCGGTCATGGCGTTGGCAACCTACTGCAATTTCGCCTGTATCTATGGCCGTTCACCCGTGGGACTGGACGACGGCGACCGGGAGCTCGACCGGATCGACCCGAAGCTCCGATCGGTCTTGCAGGAGATCGCCTGGGACGCGGTCACATCGCACCCCATGTCCGGCGTGACCAAAGATGGGCGAGCGAGAGAAGGCTTGGCCAAAGCGAGCTTGGCCAAAGAAGGACCAGTCCGTCGCCCTGAACCCGCGCAGGGGCAGATCGTGCCCGCGCCGGAGCTGCCTGCATCGCTGCCGTGGGACTTGGCCGCGCTGAGCCAGCCGCCGGCGTTCGAGTGGCTCGACGAAACCTCGCCGGTGCGGTCGCTGCTCTATGCGGGTGAGCCATTTGAAGGGCATGCCACGCGGGTGTTTGCGTATTACGCCACACCGGCGACCATCGGCGGTGGTGGTGATGCTGGTCAAGCCGCGGCGACCACGACCAAGGGGCCCTGGCCCGGCATCGTGCTCGTGCATGGCGGTGGCGGGACGGCGTTTGCCGAATGGGTGACGCTCTGGTCGAAGCGCGGCTACGCCGCCATCGCGATGGATCTCGCCGGCAGTCGGCCCGACCCCGCCGGAACGAAGAGGAACGCCGTCGTCCGCCTGCCCCACGGCGGACCGGGACAGGAACACAAGGACAAATTTGACACGATCGGCACGCCTGAGACAAGCGACGATTGGCCCTACCATGCCGTCGCCAACGTGATCCTCGCCCACTCGCTTCTGCGAAGCCTCCCCGGAGTCGATGCCAGCCGCACTGCCCTCACCGGTATCAGCTGGGGCGGCTACACCACCTGCCTGGTCGCGTCGCTCGACAACCGCTTCCGCGCGGCGGTTCCGGTCTACGGGTGCGGTCACCTGCGTGACAACAGTTGTTGGCTCGGAGACTTTGCGCGGATCGGACCCGAACAGTCGGCCCTCTGGTCACAGCGTTACGATCCGGCCAGCTATCTGCCGGCCTGCCGCGTGCCGATCTTCTTCGTCAACGGCACCAACGACTTTGCCTATCCGCTCGACAGCCACATGAAGAGCCACGCCGACGTGGAGCATGCGGCCAAGAATGTGCGCATCCAGGTAAACATGCCCCACGGCCACGAGGCGGGCTGGGCACCACCGGAAATCGCCGCATTCGTCGATGCCGCGCTGCTCGGCACGCCCGGCCTGCCGGTGGTGGACACGCCGACTGTCGATGACCGTGGCACGCGGGGCCGCGTCACGGCCGGCGGGCCGGTCGCGACGGCATCGCTTGTCGTCACGGTCGAGCCCGGGCCGATCAACAAGCTCACATGGCAGACCCTGCCCGCCGAAGTCGGAGTCGACGGCACGCTCTCGGCCCCAAAGCCGCCGGCCGACACGAGGGCCTATTTTTTCACAGCCACGACGCCAGCCGGACTCCAGGTAAGCTCGCCCGTGGTCATGGTGCCAGGCCGGTGACGTCCACCCTCTTGCGACGGCCCCGGCATGGCCTATCATCCCGCAATGAACATCACTCTTGCCGTGCTCCCCGGCGACTACATCGGCCCCGAGGTCATGGCCGTCGCCCTCCCCGTTCTGGAGGCAGTGCTCCGGAAGTCGGGCCATACGCTCCAGCATTCAATCCACGACGTGGGTGGAGCCGGTATCGACCGGCATGGCAAGGCTCTGCCGGATGCCACCCTCGCCGCCTGCAGGGCGGCCGATGCGATCCTCTTCGGCTCCGTCGGCGGACCGAAGTGGGAGAAACTGCCTCCTCAGGAGCAGCCTGAGCGGGCGTCGCTCCTGCCGCTGCGCAAGCACTTCCGCCTCTTTGCGAACGTGCGGCCTGGCCTGCTGCTCAAAAATCTCATCGACACCTCGCCGCTCCGGCCCGACCGGATCCCCGACGGCGTCGACATGGTCTGCATCCGCGAGCTCACCGGCGGTCTCTACTTCGGCGAGAAGTCGACGCGGGAGATCGAGGGGGGCGACGTCGAGGCGATCGACACCATGGTCTACCGACGCTCGGAAATCGAGCGGATCACCGACGTCGCCATCGCGACCGCCCGGGCCCGCCGTCGGCACATCACACTGGTCGACAAGGCCAACGTCCTCGAGACGTCGGTCCTCTGGCGAAAGGTGGTCGGTGAGCGAATCAAGGCCGTCGCCCCTGACGTGACGCTGGCGACGATGTACATCGACAACGCGGCGATGCAGCTCGTGCTGCGGCCTTCGCAATTCGACGTCGTGCTCACCGAAAACATGTTCGGCGACATCCTCTCCGACGAAATGGCCGTCATCTGTGGGTCGCTCGGCATGATGGCCTCGGCGTCGCTGGGGCTCGACGCGAACCGACACGGCAGACCGTACGGGCTCTATGAGCCGTCTGGCGGCACGGCGCCCGACATCGCCGGCCAGGACAAGGCCAACCCCTGTGCGCAGGTGCTCTCGGCCGCCCTCATGCTCCGTCACTCGTTCGGGCTGGAGACCGAGGCGCGGGCGATCGAGTCGGCCGTGGAACGGACGGTGGCCGACGGTATCCGCACCGCCGACATCGCCGGAGGCGGCCCGGCCGTGGGCACGAGGGCGATGGGCGATGCGATTCTGGCCCGGCTCTGAACCACGGCACCCGTCGTGCCGAACAAATC
>JBIIMX010000415.1:0-3472 GCA_044337765.1 Pirellulales bacterium
GATCGACGCGGTCCGCTGCTTCAGGGAATAGCCCCTCGCGGGCCTCTACGGCTCGAGGTCGATTTTCGTGATGGTCCAGCGTTCGACGCGTCGAGTCGGCTCGGCCGCGACGGCGGGTTCCAGTTCCAGCCGCACGTCCACCGCCCCCCCACCGTTACAGCCCGACAGCCGCACCCGTGCACACCAGCGTTCCCCGGACTCCTCGTCACGGCCCGTGCACCGCACGTCGCGGACCGCCGCGGTGCCGCAGTCGAGAATTGTCCGCACCGCGGGCAACGTATCGATCGAACCAACCGTGCCGGTATTCTCGCCAGGCTGATGGACATGGCCAGGTTCGCCATGCCCCGGCCCTCCATCCTGTCCCGTACTCGGCAGCAGATACGGAGCGACCATGCTCCGGGCGTCGGCCAGACGATTCTCCCCCAGGGCGTCGAGCCATGCGTGAACCACTGCCCGGGTGCGACGTTCCATGATCCAACGCGCTGCAACGCTCGTTGTCACGGCCTGAACACCGAATCCCACAGACAGGGCGAGGCCGAGGAGTGCAGCCGACCGTCCCGCTTTTTCCGCGCCCGGCCGGGCAACATCCGCCAGCCCCGAGACGGCCAGGGCCACGCCTATCAGCGGCAGGATCCAGAGCAGCGGAGTCGTGAGCGCGAGGCTTGACAGCCCCCCCACAACTGCTGCCGCCACCGCCAACGTGCTCACGGGGCGGTAGCCTATCGTTTCAGAAGATGCTTCCATCGTGGATCACTTCGCCGCTGCACGAAGCCCCTCTTCTCCCTCCAATTTCAGCCGCCTGTCAGCATACCGCAGGATGAGATCTGCGTTTTTGTCGAACACGTGGTCCGGTCCACGCGAGAACGGCCCCGATTGCGAGCTGCCACGAACCCATCCCAGCCATGCGCGATCCGGAGCCATTCCGAGGAAAAACATCTTGGACATCGGGGTTGGCTGCACCTCACCACGGGTCACGGGAGCCAGGTGGAGCGTCGCGGCGGTGAAGGCCATCATGACCCAGCCCGTGAAGAACGCCGGGATCCCGACGCCGATCCGCTCGACGAGCTGCGGAAACTCGACCGTGTTTGGTGCCAGGCGGTCGGTTGCCTCCCGCGCCAGCGCAAGCACAACGCAGAAAATGAGCCAGACCGACAGGAAGTCGAGCAGGTAGGTGTAACTGGCGAGATGCTCCTCAAGGAATTGCGCCAAAGGCGCATACCAGGCTGTCGCGATGGACGCCGCGGCGAGCACGTTGAAGAACATCAGCATCGATCGCCAAAGCCCCTCTCGCACCAGCATCCCGGTGACGGCGACGAGGATCACAAGGAGTATGACCGCAAGAATCATTTCTGTGTTCCTGGCTGGGATGCGGGCTTGCTCCCTGGCTGGCGTGCAGGCTGGGGTGCGGGCTTGGCTGCCGAAGGGGGACCACCTGCCACGGTCCCGGGCTCCTTCTTCACACCAAAGACCCTCTGCATTTCATCGAGCGACGACAGGCCGGCCGCAACGGTCGCCAGCCCCTCCTCGGTCAAGGGTCGCATGCCGTCCTTGACGGCCGCCTGCCGCAGCACCTTGGGATCCACCTGCTTGGCGATCGCCTGCCGTACCGTAGGACCGGCCGCGAGTTCAAAAATGGCCGTGCGGCCGACGAACTGTCGTCCTGAGCAGACGCGGCAGCCCCCATGCGGCGAGGCCCGTTTGATCTCGGGCAGTTCCTCGCTTGTCTTCTTGAGCCGCTGCAACAGCTCCGGCGACGTGGGCATCACTTCGCCGCATTTCGTGCACAGTTTGCGGATCAGTCGCTGGGACAGCGAGCCGAGCAGGCAGCGAGCGAGCTGTTCGTGGGGGATGCCCAGCGCGAGCAGCTTTTGAATGGCATCGAGCGAGTCGGCGGCCCGCAGGCTCACGATGACGAGTTGCTGGTCGTCGGCCAGATCCATCAGCTTGCCGGCCAATTCCTTGTCGACCAGGTCGCGCGTGACGACGGCGCGGGGATATTCGAGCATCGCAGCTTTGAGGGCCGAGGCCGGAGTCTCCCCGGCCGCGACGGAATACCGCACAGGCTTCACGTTTTGCACCTCCTTGGGCGGTGCACCGCTGTCCTCGATCGACACGAAATCACGCAGCAGCCGGTCGGCCGACGACAACACCATATCGAACGTCGTCGAGCAGCCGGCGACCGGTGGAGACGAGACAACGAACAGGCCCTTCTCCAAGGCGATGAGTTCGCGCACCCGGCCGGCCATCGCGGATGTCATCCCCAAATCCTCGAGCTTCTTCGGGACGAAGGGGGGTGTTTCCAGCTTGATGACGATCTGCTTGGAGGTCTTCAAGGCCCGCATGGCCAGCCGGCACGGCCGCTTCTTTCCATCCACTTCGATCGTAAAGCCCGCATCCTTTTCACCGCTGAGTTCAGCGGCATCGGCCCCGGCGATCGTCCGCAGCACCGCTATGACGGCATTGCCGGCAGCGGCCTCGAGCGGCGGCGCATCGCCCCAGGCTTCTGGCTGCTTCGACTTGCCCATCCCCTTGGCCGGAGTCTTCACGCCCCGCGCCAGACCGGAAATCCCGTCGACCTCATGCCCCACCCTGATACCATCGGCAGTAGCCTCGAGGACGAGGGTCGTTGCCCGTGCTGCTACCGCCTCCTGGAGCAGTTTCTTCGCCGTCTCGAAGCCGGGCAGTGCCGCCGCCTGCTCCTGCCATTTCGCATTTTCTTCGGGCGTTTCTGCCCCCGACGCCACGAGCGTGACCCACGGCAGTCCGTCGTCCACGATCTCAGTCGCCTTCCCCTTGACGCCCAGGCGACGCAGCATGGCGTTGAATGCCCGCTGCGCATGGGCCGCCGTGAAAATGCTCTCCGCCGGGGGAGCCTTGGGATTGCGTTCACGGCTGTAGAGAAAAAGCGGCAGGAGCCAGGCCAGTGCCATGAGGGCCTGCCCGACGGCCGACCAGGGGATCCACCACGCCAACAGGCTGCAGGCCGCGAACGGAAACACCACGCACGCCGTCCAGAATTCCGGACGGATTTTAAACCGGCCGCTGTCGCGAACGAGCCAGTCGCTGGTGGCGGCCCATGCGGCGATCCACGCCCACCAGCAGACCAGCGGCAGGATGGCAAGGCCACCCGCCGCATCCCGCCCCAGCCACTCCGGGCTCGCTGCGGGCCATGCGTCGTCGGCCCGCGCCACCACGCTCGTGCACGCACACGCCGCACAGGCGAGCCATCTCGATCTCCAGGCGGTCTCGCCGGCTCCTCGAGCCATCAGGAAACGCCACGGAATCATCAGCTGATACCCTTGAGAGCCATGACCAAAGCCTCGCGGTTCGGCGCGATCTCGAGGGCATCATGACGGTCGATGAGCCCCAGATCGATGAGGCTCTTGAGGCTCTGCGTGAAATCCTGCATGCCGTCTTTCGTCGACTTCTTGATGTGGTCGGCAATCAGGTGATCCTGCTCCTCCAGGACGTA
>JBIIMX010000416.1:0-3468 GCA_044337765.1 Pirellulales bacterium
TGCAGTCCCAGCGTGCCAGGGCGATCGACAGTGGCGTGAAGATCGCGGTCGAGAACCATGCCGGGGACATGCAGTCGCGGGAACTGAAGTCGCTCGTCGAGGCGGCGGGCCCCGATTACGTCGGCGTCAACTTCGATTCTGGCAACGCCTGCTGGTCGCTCGAGGATCCACTCTCGGCCCTTGCGACGCTCGCCCCCCACGTGCTCACGACCAGCCTGCGGGACACGATGCTCTGGCAATCGGACAACGGGCTGACGACACAGTGGACGGCGATGGGCGAGGGCTGCACCGACCTGCCGGCCTTCTTCGACCTCTTCGAGAGATCGTGCCCGGGCGTGACCGTGCACATCGAGACAATCTCCGGCTTCTCACGCACCTTTCCGATCTATGAGCGGGGCTTCTGGAGAGGCTATCCCGACGCCCGCGCCGCGGACCTGGCAGCCGTGCTCGAGCTGGCCCGGAAGGGCCGGCGGATCGAGCCCTTCACCGCTCCTGCGGGAAGCGATCGACAGAAGGCCGAGCAGGAGTATCAACTCGCCGAACTCGATCGCAGCATCCGATACTGCCGGAAGATACTCGGTCTGGGCGTGCGGCCGGCGGCAGCTTGAGCAAGCTGGGCGAAATGTCCTATGCTGCCGCCTTGGTTCTTCACTCTCCAGACTGCCGAGTGCCGCCCTGAAAAACAACTCGCCAAAGTCTCTGCTCGTCACCGGCGCCACCGGATTGCTCGGCGGTTACCTGATCCGCGATCTTCTGCTCGACGGTAGGAGCCTCGCCGTCGTCGTCCGACGCAGCAGAAAACAGCCAGCCGCGGCCCGAGTTGAGCAACTCGTGGTTCACTGGGAAGAGACGCTCGGCAAGCGGCTCCCCAGACCGGTCGTCCTTGAAGGCGATCTGACGCTGCCGTGCTGCGGGCTCGATGATGCCGCCCGCCACTGGGTGGCCGAGCACTGCGACGAGCTGCTCAACAACGCTGCCAGCCTGACGTTCCGCGGCTCCGACCGAGATGCCGAGCCATGGCGGACCAATGTCACCGGCACGACCCAGGTGCTGGCGTTGGCCCGCACCACCGGCCTCAGGCATCTTCACCATGTCTCCACGGCCTACGTCTGCGGCCTCCGTTCGGGCCTTGTCCAGGAGGACGAACTCGACGTCGGCCAGTCGTTCGGCAACGATTACGAGCGGACGAAGGTGGAGAGCGAAAAGCTCGTCCATGCCGCCGCCGCGGCGGGCGGATTTCTGAACACCGCGACTATCTACCGTCCGTCGATCATCGTGGGCGACTCGAGCACAGGCTGGACCTCGACCTACCACGGCCTGTTCGCGGCGCTGCGGCTTGGCCACACGCTGCTGACCAAGGTCACGAAGGGCACGACGAGCGGCCCTGCCCTGCTGGGCCTGATCGGCGTATCGCTCGATGACACCAAGAATTTCGTGCCAGTCGACTGGGTGTCGGCCGTGATTGCCCATGCGATCCAGACGCCCGCCGCCCGTGGGGCCACCTACCATCTTACGCACCCGGAACCGCTCTCGATGGATATGGTTGGCCGGCTCGTCCAGCAGGCGGTCGAGACCTATTCACAGGATGCATCGCCCGACGACCCCGACCTGTGCGACGAACAGTGGTTTGCCGAAAATCTCGGCACGCAACTGGATATCTACAAGAGCTACCTTCGGACCGATCCTACGTTCGATCGTTCGCACACGGCCGCCATCGCCGGCCACCTCCCCTGCCCGACGCTCGACATGCAGACACTCATGAAGATGGCAAAGTTCGCCATCGACCACGACTTCGGTCGCAGGAGCCCGTGGCAGCGGCCTCCCATTCGCGTCTCTCCGGCCACCGTAGCGGCGATCGAAGGGCCATAAATGCCCCGAGCGTAAGCGCGGGGAGTCCCAAAACGCGATCACCGCCAGCCGAGCCCTTCCCGCGCCAACCTCTCAGATCCCACCCGTCTTGGCGAGGTCGTGGAAATAATGCCCGACCTTCTTCTGGTTCTTGAGCAGCCAGTCGATCGAAGGCTCGTTGCCCATCGCCTTGCCGATCGCCTTGAGCGTGGCCTCGCGATGCGTGCGAAACAGCACGTCGTGGTCGATCTTCAGCTTCGCGTCGGCCACTGACGGATCGAGCCAGACCGCCACGATGATGCCAATATCGTTGGCCTTGGCCTTCGGAATGTATCCCTCGCGGACGCTGTCGAGCACGGCGTTCGCGATCGCCGCCTGCACGGTGCCCATGAGGATATTCGTGTAGCGGGCGTTCGGCGCGGTGTATTTGCTCACCATGAGCGTGGCGGGCCGCACCTGCACGTCGCTGTTGAGGATCGCCCAGACCCGCGTATGCCCCTTGACCTGGTCACCGATCAAATTGGCGATCGCATAGCCGACGGGGCCGTCCAGTTCGCCGATCACCACCTCGGGCTCTGCTGCGCTCCATGCCTCGTCGGCCTCCACGAGCGCCTCGCCGGTCCGCATGATGATCTTCTTGCCTGCCATGGAATTGACTCCTGGAAAACGATGGTGTGGGGGATGACGCCGCACAGGTTATTCACGATCGGCGACCGTCGCGTCAATCGTCGGTGGCTGGCAACCGGGCCACGATCCGCAAGGGACCGCCGCTGCCGCCGGCGATCTTCATCGGCAGGGCGATGACAAACGCTCCTTGATCGGGCACCGCGTCGAGCGCCGCCACGTTCTCGAAAATCGGCACGCCGCCACCGCACAGGACGACATGCGAGCCGAAGTGCGTCGACGGGCCATGGTCGATGCTGGCCGTATCGATGCCGATGGCGCGGATCCGGCGGTGGTCGACCAGCCACCGAGCCGCCAGGGGCGAGAGGCCGGGGAACCGCAAGTGTGCCACCGCCTCGGGACCGGTCTGATCGGTGCCGAGATAGGCTGCTCGATCAGCCCACCGCAGAGACCATCCGGTGCGGAGGAGCACGATCACGTCCACCAGCTGCCGCCCGTGCCGTGTCTCCCAGCCCACGAGATCGTCGGGCGTGATCTGGTAGGAGGGATCGGCCGCACAGCGTGTCGTCACATCGACCACGACCGCCTCGCCGAGCAGGTGCGTGAGCGGAATCGCGTCGGCGGTCTCGCCGGCGGCAGAAAAATGCCGCGGGGCGTCGAGGTGGGTGCCGCCGTGTTCGGCCGAGGCAAATCGGTTGGCGGCGTAGTAATAGCCCTTCGACGTCGGGCCGTTCGTGCCCAATTCGAAACGAAACCCCTTCTCCGTGGGCCAGTAGATCGTCTTCTCGTCGAAGGGATGCGTGAGATCGACCCATCGTCCCTGCGACCATTCCGCCGCCTGCGACACCCCAGCCGCCGCCCGTGTCGCGACGGCGGGTGACGGGGCTTGGGCGGCGACCACCCCGCCCGTTACGGCCATGACGATCGCACCAGCCAGAACATTCCGCATGGCTCGCATCTCCTTCCAGCCACACACGATCCCTACGACAGCGGCCA
>JBIIMX010000417.1:0-3467 GCA_044337765.1 Pirellulales bacterium
GGCAAACAGATACCCGGAGACGTCGAAGGTGAGGTAGACGGCCAGCGCCATCACAACGATGGTCCGCACGGCGCCGAAAAGCGTGCCCGGCCCGTCGTCCGCCCAGAAGGCGGTCACGCGGACGAGGATCACGATGGCGATCGGGATCATCAGCAGCCAGTAGAGAGTCGTCAGCAGGCTGGAATGCTCGATGGCAGGGATCAAAACGCACCTCGTGGTTCAAGAATCGAGCGAAACAGCCGTGCGCCCTCAGGCCGGGGGGGGCTGGACGGGCGGCCTGTCACGGTTCTAGTCTTTGGCCCGTCCACCGCCCACAGGGATATCCGTGGTGCCGGGTCGGTCTATGGTCTTTTTGCATGGAGTTGGCAGTATGAATCGTCGTCAGGCTTTCGCACACCGGTCCGGGTTTGCACTTGCTCTTCTGATGGCGGGCGGTCCGGCCTTCGTCGTGGCGCCACGAGCCCAGGCGGACAGCCCGACAACACAATGGACTTCCGGCACCGCCACCTCCAACTCTTGGAGTGTTGCGGGCAACTGGGACAACGGCGTGCCAGATTCCACGACGAACGCCTACACCTCGAGCGCCGGCGCCAACATCCTCCTCGGAACTGGCGCTCAGGCGAAAACACTCTTCGTCGACGGCCCGATCAGTGGCCAGAGCCAGCTCAGCGCCGGCGATCTCACACTTTCCGATCAGCTCTGGATCAACATCGCGACCGGCACCGCGGAAGGCACGGCGGTGCCCCTTCGCCTCTATGACGGCGGCTCGTCTCCTGTGTCGGTCACGGCCAACAACGTCACGCTCGGAGCCGATCCCGGCAACCAGGGGCCATTATCCTCGACAGTCGAGCAGGCGGCTCGGTATCGCTCAACGTTACCAACACGCTCAACATCGGCTACGACGGCAGCGGCAGCTACGTCTACTCCTATCCGTTCATCGGCACGACCAGTGGATCGGCCTCGATCACGGCCAACACGATCCAGGTCAGCGGGCTCTCCTCGGCCGGAGTGGACGACTACAACTACATCGGCACCTACAATTCCAATCACTCCGTGAACGCCACGAACCTCGTCCTCGGCGTCGGCGGCAAGCAGGGCGGTGCGGACAACTACGGTGGCACCTGGAACATCGTCAACACGTCGCTCGCCGACCTGGCGACCTCGGGAAGCAACTACCTCACGATCACCGACAGTGGCACCTTCACCAACTCGGGTGCGTTCACCGTCGGCGTGCGAGGTAGCAACAACACCGTGTATGTCGGGTACTCGGACGGGTCTACGACGACCACCAAAGGCACGCTGCTCCTCACCGGCTCCAACGACCTCGTCGTCAGTTCCGGAAGCACGGCCGCCAACAACCAAGTTGTTGTGAGCCTCGCCAGCACGGTCTCCGCCAACGGCAACATCATCGTCGGCGTGGACGGCACGAACGGCACTTTTGAGATCCGAAACGGCAGCACGGTCACGAGCGGCGGCGTGAGGCTCGGCGTGAACGCTGTGTCCGATGGCAATCAATTCGGCGTCTATGGAGGCTCGAACTTCACGACCGACGGCACCGTTCGCGTGGGCGACAAGGGCACGAACAATACGCTCTTGATTGAAACCGGCGGCACGGCCACGCTCACCGGCGCCGGCAGGAATTTCTTCGTCGGCTACGACAAGTCTGCCACCGGTAACGCGGCATTCGTCTCCGGAACCGGCTCGACGCTCAGCGTGAAGGCCACCGGGGCCGACGTCGTCGTCTCCGCCAACGTCACCGGTACCACGGGCGAAAGCTCTGTCAACGTGCTCGGCGTCGCAGACGGCGGCGTGGTCGACGCCAACCGAGTGCTCGTCGGCAATGGCGGGCAGATCTGGGGCAACGGCGGCACGATCCAGGGTGACACGATCGTCGGCAGCGGCGGCGTGATCTCGCCCGGCAACCCCTTTCTGCCGCTCGGTTCGATCTCGTTCCTCGGCAACCTGGACCTCACGGGGAGCGGCACCAATGGAGCCACACTCTCCATCGGTCTTGGTGCGTCGGGCACCTCCGATTTCATCGACGTGTCGGGCACGCTCTCGCTCACCGGCGCAACGCTTGACTTGACGGTCGGTGTTCCCGACACGGGGCTGGCTTACATCATTGCCCAGTACGGCACGCTGGTGGGCACGTTTGCCACGATCACTGGCCTGCCGGGCCCGGGCTGGTACGTCGACTACTACTACCAGCGACTCAATCAGATCGCGATCGTGTCGGACGCCGTCTCCGTCCCTGAGATCGATCCCGCCTCTTTCGGCAGCGGCCTCGCCCTGCTGCTCGGCTCGCTGGGGCTCCTCGAGCGTCGCCGCCACACCGCGAGGGCATCTCACACCCTCAGGCGGACCCGGCGGTAGCGTATTTCTGCAGGAGTGACAGAAGACGTTCCTTGTCGAACGGCTTGACGACGAAGTCGATCGCACCGAGTTGAATGCACTCGCTGAGCTTGGCACGCTGATCGATGGCGGTGACCATCACCACACGCGCATCGGGGTGCTCGAGCCGCAGCGCACGAAGCGTTTCGACGCCGTCCATCTCCGGCATGACGATATCGAGCGTCACGAGATCGGGACGGAGTTCGCGATACCGCGCGACGCCCTCGACCCCATTGGCCGCCTCGCCCACGACTTCCCATCCCGCTTTCGTCGCGATATCCCTGATGATCGCCCGCATGATCATCGCGTCATCCACGACGAGCAACCGCTTCCTGGATTGATCTGCCATCAGTGTTTCTCCGCCATCGTTGCTTCTCCTTGGTCTGTCCGGGTGCGCCTACGGAAGACGGTCGAGTCACCGTCAAATGATACTTTCCGACGTTATGCCGACGGTCTGGATGGTGACGATGCCGCTGGCCACATCGAGCGACATGCGACGGCCGTGCTCGCCGCCACAACAGCGTCCGATGATTGCAATGCCCTCCGCGGAGAGCAGCTGCTCGATGGCACGGACGTTCTGGTCGCCGACCGTGACACCGGTCTGAAATCCGAACATCTTCGCTCCACCAGCCAGCTTCGCCGTCACCTGTAGCGGCTCACCCTGGGCGAGTTCCCTGAGCCTCGTCAACAGTTCCTTGATCGCGGTGTCGGCATACCTGCCCGGCTGATTCCCCTGACCTCTGGAATCGGGCAGGACGACGTGCGCGAGGCCGGCGATTTTCCGCCGGCGATCATACAACGCGAGTCCCACACACGAGCCTAGAAAGGTGCGAAGGACACCGCCGTCCCGTGCCACACCGATCTCGCCCATGCCGATTGCGGCAGGCGGGGCTCCTCCACCCGACGAGTTGTTGGCGGGAAGCGATGTCACGCGGAGCGTCCTGGCTGTTGCCGCTCGTCGGCTTCCGAGACCACCATCTGCGGCACGAACAGGAGGCTGCACCGGATTGCCGTGGCTTCGATGTCGAAAACGGTCCTGGTGAGAAAGATCGATTCCGTGGCCGATTCCTGAGTCA
>JBIIMX010000419.1:0-3466 GCA_044337765.1 Pirellulales bacterium
CTTCCTCCCGCGTGTGGGCCGATTCCTTCGTGGTGAAGTCGTAGGGCGAGAGAAACTCCTGCACGCCGCCGACCGTCGGTTTGGGCAAGCGGACCTTGTCGAAGGCGAAGACCGGCAATCCATCGGCACCGAGGCCGGTCATCGGCACGATCATCGGGGCGGCGCTCACGAGCATGCCATCGGGCCGGAACCGGCTCGTCCGCACGAAACGGCCGTTGAGATTGACTCCGGGCACTGCCGGCGTGACGGGGTCCCCATCAGCGATCAGGCCGTCGCCGTCCGCGTCCTTCTGGATACCGCCGTCGCCGTTGATGTGCATGACCGCCTTGGCCAGACCGGTCGTCGGGTTCATCTCGTAGACGATAAACCCGGGCTTTTTGTCGGTCCGGGTCGCCACGCAGAAGCTTTTGCCGCCTGCTGCGAAGCAATACATCGGGTCGCCCTCCATCGAATACTTCCAGCGGACGCCAGGCGACCACGTGCGGTTCTTCGGGTCGAGGGCGATGCTGTAACGCCCCCCGAGATTGAAAAAGTGCATCCGGTCTTCGCCTGCGAACTGGCCGGCAGAGATCTGCTGGCCCCACATGCCGAGCGACTTTGCGACTGGCTTGCCCGCCGCGTCGAAGACGAGCAGCCGCGGTGCATCGATCACCGCGAGTTCACCGCCCGGGCCCATCGCAAGCGACGTCGGCCCCCAGAATCGTTCGGGAGTGATCGGCCCGTAGCCATCGTCGCCCGTGCCGATCGTATTCAGAAGCGCGAGCTTCGCCGGATCGGAGCAGTCGAAGACGCTCACCTTCCGGGCGGACTTCGACCAAACCGCCAGCCGGCCATTGGAAACCGCCAGCAATGTGGGCTCCGACACGGGCGCGGCCGTGGCCTTGACCTGCCCGGAGACGTCGAGCGCCACCAGTTCCTTGCCCTCCTTGATCACCCACACAAGGCCCGTCTTTGCGTCGGCCGACGGCCATGCGGGCGAGGCCACGGCGATCTCACCCGCGCGATCGAACGTCTCGCCGTTCCAGAGCACGAGTTGGTTGGCCACCGGATCGGCGCTGACGAATTTCCCATTCCAGAAGGCAAGGCCGCTGCCGGGCTGCTTGGGGTCGGCCCACGGGCTGTCGAGGATTTTCAGGAGCGTGCCACCGGCGAACTCCGCAGGCTGGCCCGTCGTCGCGTCGAGCCGGAGCACCGAGCCGTCCGTCTGCCGCAGCAGGCAGAGGCGGCCTTTATCGTCGATCGCCGCGCCAGCGGCCTTTGTTTCTCCGCCACCCTGCAGCGCCCAGTGAAAGGTATGGAGGTCGGTGGAGAAACACTGCAGGTGGACGTGGGATTCAAAACCGCTACGAACGAGGATGAGTCCGCCAGCCGGAGGAAAGACCACCATCTGCGGGTCTTGCCCCAGTCGGCTGCCGCTCTCGGTCTTGGGCTGGGCGCTTGTCACGGCGTCGCCGTTGCCGGCGGCGGCGACATACTCGAAGGCGAGGTCCGACTCGGTCACCTTAAGCTCATAGTCGCCCGCCGTGAGCGGCTGCCCCGTCCAGGTGCGGCTCGGCAGCCAGTATTCGTGTCGGCCCTTGGGCAGCGGCTGATTCTGAAAAAGGTAGGCCACGAGGTCGCCGGCTTTCGTATAGAGCCCGGCGCTCGCCACGCCCGCGCCGCTTCGAATCTCGAACGTGCCGTCGGCAGGCCGCGGCGGCTTGAGTGCCGTGACGCCGACGGCGCCCACGCCCTGCCGCTCGCCCCGCGGCTTGCCGTCGATGTCGTCGGCGGGAGCCTTCGCGGTAGCAAGTTCCTTCGCGCCCCAGGGGGCGGTGACGGGCAGATTCGGCGACCAGTCGAGCGTATTGGTCGGTGCATAGGTCTTCGAGAGCGTCACCGGCAGCATGAGCGAGTGCCGGTCTTGGCCGGTCAGCGATGCCCAGGCCCCCACCTTCTGCCGCGACGGCCGCCCCTTCACGTCGCCGAAACTGCCCGTGAAGTTGCAGACGTAGACATTGTGATCGAGCGCGAGATCGGTGCTGCGGACCAGGCTCACGCCGATCTGCGAGCCGACCACGAGGTTGTTGAAGACGCGGCAACCGCGGCAGCCGGAAATCGTCATGCCGATCGCGGAGTTGTCGGTGAGCGTGAGATTCGCGGCTATGCACCTCTCAGCCTCGACCAGGGTCAGACCGGTGCGATTCTCAGCCAAGACGCAGTTCTCAACCCGCGTGTCCGTAGCT
Organism: Pirellulales bacterium; assembly: GCA_044337765.1. Taxonomy (GTDB): domain Bacteria; phylum Planctomycetota; class Planctomycetia; order Pirellulales; family UBA1268; genus CAMCQY01. The sequence continues at coordinate 2,226 of JBIIMX010000419.1, forward strand.
TTCTGCACGAGCACTCCACTTTGGGAGCCGCGAACCACCACGCGGGAGACGGCGGCATCCTTCCCGCCGACGATCGCCACGCCATTCTCACCGGCATTCTCTATCGTCAGGTCGCTCAGCCGGGCACCCGCGCCGAGCACGACGCCGTTTTTCCTGCCCTTCGCGCTCAGCACGGTCTGCCCGCGGCCCGCGCCCTTGAGCGTCACGCCCGCGGGCACAGCCAGGTCGCCAGCCTCGAACGTGCCCGCGGGTATGGTGACGGTGGCGCCGGCCTGGGCCTTTTCCAAAGCCGAAAGGGTTGCCGGCGGCAGCGGCGCAGCGGTGAGCGACCGGCCATCGAGAGCGATCGCGAAGAGGCCGGCGAGAAGGAGCGTGATAGTGCCTTGGCACATTGGAAGCGATCGCATCGTTGCGGGTTCCTAAGGAGGCGGCGGGCAAAGGTGACGGCAGGCAGACAACACAATCGGGGAGACCACTCATCTATGAAACTAGAACCAGCCCGGTTCCACAACTGGCGGATCCGCCAGGTGCCGGCGATCATGGCATCATCGATGGTGTTTAGAGTCGGGCTGGCCCGACGAACCCACGCCCTTGCAAAGCCTTGTCTTCGACATCAACGCCGAAGCCCTCTGCAAACACAATCCGCTGCTGCCCGTCAGAGAACGATCCCCGTGCTGCGGGCAATGGCGTCGATCGGTCGATCCGGCAGATTGGGCGCCGCGACGAGCACGTCGACACGCCGTCCATCGAAGGCCCGTTCGAGTTCAGCCGCCACGGCACACTCGAGCCTCAGGCGGCTCTCAACCGGCTCCGACAGTTCGATGAACACATCGATGTCACCGCCCCTCCGGGAATCATCCGTTCGCGAGCCGAACAGCATCACCCGCGTCTTGCTGCCAAGGCGGCCGGTAATCGTCGTCTTGATGAGGTCGCGGTCTGCCTGTGAAAGACGCATGGGAGTGAGGCCCGAGGAGCACGCATACGCCGGCAAACCGTGCCGTCGCACCACGATCGTATCCTCCGCCTGGGAGAAGAACAAAATAACTGGGTTGCGGCCCCGTGGCCGGGCACGAATGTCCGCCGGATGCCACGAACGCGATCGGCCCCAGCTTGACGGCAACCACGAGCAGTCTTAGTTTGCGCGGACGTTCACTCCTCAGGAGACGAATCCATGACCAGACGGCCCACGATCTCTCGTCTACGGTTTGTCGAGACACCGTATGTGCCGTGGCTGGCGATCC
>JBIIMX010000418.1:0-3466 GCA_044337765.1 Pirellulales bacterium
ACGATCCGGCTGCAGCAGCGGCTCAACTATTGGCATGGCCGCGAGGTGGCTGCGGGCGTGCCCGCGAAGACTTTTACTTCCACCGACCCGCAGGGCCGCGCGCTGATCGTCGACGGCATCGAAGACGTGCTCACGAAGGCGGCCCTCGGCCGCTTCATGGCGTCGGCCGGGGTGCCCGACACGACCGAGACCGCGGTCTGGTGGCTCAACCGGGCGACGACGCTCTCGGCCGCCGAGCGGGAGCGGGTCGCGGCGGGCCTGACGCGTGCCGCAGAGCGGTTCGACTTCACCGACATCGGGGAGTTCTCCACGACGATACCCTTCGTGAATCTCGCCGGCATCGACTCCGCCCCGCAGATCACGCAGATCATCGACGCCGACCTCGGCCTCGGGCGGCATCTCTTCGCACCGTTGGCGACGCACATCGGCAGTGGCGGCGGCCTCGACATCGAGTCACTCAAGGCGGCCCTGGGCTCCGGCATCGCAATCAAGGATTTCAAATCGCTGCTCGGCAGTACCGTCCTGCCGGGACAAAACGCCTTCGAGGTGACGTTCAAGCGGGAGACAACCTCCACCGCCGCCTTCGATGTCGGCATGGCGCTTGGCAACGAAGGCCTCTCCCTGAACGCCGACTCGGCGGCCACCGTCACCCTCGACACGACGGTGTTCGCCCGGCTCCGCTTCGGTCTCGATCTCCGTCATGCCGATCTGCGGTCGAGCTTCTTCGTGGAGACGATCGACGTCGGTGAGGTGCCGGGGCTCTCGGTCGCGGTGACCGGCAATGCCGTCGTCGGCAAGGTGTCGCTCAACGCCCGCTTCCTCGAACTGGCCGTCGACAAGACGGACCTGACGATCAACGCCTCCGCGACCGGGAGCCTGAGCGCATCGCTGGGCATGCTTGAGGGCAATCCGTTCGACGCGGTGCTTCAGCAGTCGGGCGCCGCAGCCGCCTCGCTCACCACGGACGTCTCCGCCTCGGTGCTCGGCGCGAAGCTCTCCGGCCAGATCCTCGTTACCGACGACGATCTCAACGATGATAAGCCGGCGGCCGTGATCCTGCCCGGCCTCTGCCGGATGGGCCGGCTGCTGCAGCTCGACTCCAATGGCGTGACCGACATCTTCCAGCGCGTGGGCAGCTTTCTGGGGGGCATCCGCCAGAGCGGCCTGCTCGACGACCTGATTCCGCTCGTGGAGGGGATGTCCGCCCGCGACGCGGCCAAGCTCGACGAGATCTGGGACAAGAAGGTGACGCAGGCCCTCGAGCCGCAGAACGGCGAGGAGCCGCCAGAGACCCTGCAGCAGCTCCTCGTCAAGCTCGACCCGCTGCTCGGCGGAGGCGGCGTGACGGGCACGGCCGCGGCCAAGTTTGAATACCTCAACAAGGATGACGGAATCTGCGAACTCCGCCTCCACTTCGATCTCCAGGCGGCGCTCGAGGCCGAGGATCGCACCGTGCGGCTCGACGCGAGCATCGGCAAGCTGGCGGCCCTCGAATCGGCCAGTCGGGTGAAGGTGCAGTCGGCGGCGGGCCTGCGGTTCACGCTCGGCATCGATCTCGCCACCGAGCCGGGCGGCAACTTCCAGCTGCTGCCCACGACGCCGCTGACAGACCTCAAGCTTCGCGAGGGGGGTGGCGTTGGGATCGACGTCGCCGGAAAGCGAGACTTCATGATCCAGCTCTCCGGCGGCCGGCTCGTGGACGTGTCGCTCTCTCCGAATGGCAAGCCGGCGGCCACGATCGGCGAAGTGCTCTCCCTGATCAATGCAGCCTTCGACAAGCAGGCTCCCGGCGCCGCGGTGGCGGAGTTGGCGCCGCGGCGGAGCGTGACCGCGATCGTCAACGACGGCGGCGGCAACACGCCGCAGAACATGCGTCGCCTGGCGATCGACGTCGACGCGGCGCTCAATGACACCGACGCTCGGCAGAGCGTCATCGACCAGCTCCCGGCGGGCTACACCCTCACGTCGCTCGTGCACCACCGCCAGTCGATCGTGATCCGTGAGCTCGGCCGCCCGGGCACCAACGGCTTCATCAAGGTGACGCAGCTCGGCGCATCCACGGCCGCCTTCGACTTGGGCATCCTTCAGATGGTTGAGGAGGCCGACACCGACGGCGGCTGGAAGGGCTCGCTCGCGATCCGCGGCCTGCCGCTCCATGGCGAGACGCTCGCCGACCGCGTCTTCGTCCTCGCCACGAAAGACAAGGCCACGCTCGCCGATCCCAAAGCGAAGCAGCCCTTCCAGATCACCGTCGAGGTGCGGGCGACCGCCAGCGACATCGACGCCAAGGCGCGGCTTGGCGGTGCCACTGCGACGATCATCGATGGCTCGGCCGCGGCGCGGCTGGCGACCCGGCTGACGTTCGTCGATCCGGGCACCGGGGCGAAGAGCGACGGCAAGATCTACCTCTCCGAACTGGCCGACGCGCTCAAGACCAACGTCAAGGGCATCGTCCCCTACGACGACCAGACGATCCCCAAGGACCTGCGGCCCCTGCGGCTCGAGGCCTCGGCAAATGTGAAGCTGCCGATCAAGGGAGAGATCCTCGGCAAGACCTTCGAATCGAAGACCGGCCTGGTGGCTTCATGGTCGCGGGACGTGCCCATCGTCGTCGATCCGAAGCGGCTCGCGGAGATCCAGTGGCGCGGGAACGCCCCGGCGTGGGACTGGGATGCGTGGCGGACTGCCGTCGACATCAACTTTGATCCCGGCCTCGACTGGCTGATGAAGTTTCGCGGCATCAGCGTCGAAGGCGTGATCGACGCCCTCGACAAACTGCTCGACCGGCTCGACGCGATCGACAAGAACTCACCGGTGATGCAGAAGAAGATCCCGGGAACCGACGTCTCGATCGGCGAGGCTGTGTCGGTGACCAAGCGGCTCCGCGACACCGTCCGCAAGATCAAGAATCAGCCAGGCCTGCTGCTCGACGAGATCGACCTGGAGATCCGCAAGGCCGTCTACGGAGAGGCCGACGCTTTGAAGCGGCCGAAGGTTCTCACCTACGACGAGGCTGGGTCGGCCCTGCGGCTCGCCCTGCCGGTCGAGCTCTCGACACCCGACAACCTGAAGGATGTAAGCCTGTCGCTCGACCTCGAGTCGCTGAATCCGACTCTCAAGACCCTCGGGAAGCTCGTGGCCGCCGAGGGAGCGGCCAAGGTTCAGATCGACTGGACGGCGAAGGCCACGCTCGACCTCGGGCTCGACCTCACCAATCCCGACGCCCCGCGGCCGTTCATCTTCACCTACGACGCCAACACCAAGCAGGGCACTGCGGTCGAGATCTCGGGCCATGCCCGGGCGGAGGCGATCTCTTTTGGCGCAACGCTCGGCCCGCTCGGCCTGAAGATCACCGATGGCAAGATGGCGATCGACGGGGACGGCGACCCCGCCACGAAGACTCTCCTGAAAGATGGCAAGCCCGTCAACGACGCGGCCCGAGTGCTCGTGCCGCTCACCGACGCGG
>JBIIMX010000058.1:0-13127 GCA_044337765.1 Pirellulales bacterium
GTTGTTTTGACACGCGCTGCGACGGGCGGATTCCCGGGCCGCCTGCACCGCAGGCAGGAGCAGGCCGACGAGCGTGCCGATGATCGCGATCACGACGAGAAGTTCCACGAGCGTGAAACCGGTGCGGCGATTGGTTGGGGTGTGATGAGACATAAGTCACTCCATTCCAGAAAAGAAAAAGGGGACGCAGCTCTTTTGCTGCCCGAAAGGTGGTATTGGGTGTGTGAGTCTGAAAAAGAGCTGCGTCCCCTTTTTCAGCGGATTGATTGCAGGGAAAACTCACGGAGCAGGGCAACGGTGTTCGGGAAGACCGAGATCGCGACGTGGGCGATGTTGGCAGGCGGCTGGTCGTAGACACACTCGCCCACGAGCTCGTCGCCCACAAGAAAAAATGCCTTCCAGCGGGGACCGTTCGTGTCGAGGACGACCGTCCGCTTCTGCACGCCTGTCTGCCGGTCGCCACGGGACAGTTCGCCCGCCATCTGCGGTCCCTTGTAGGCCACGTTGGCCTGAGCCTTCGCTTCGTGCCGCTGGAGCATCCAGGCATGGTCGAGCGTGGCGAGCCGTGTGTTCGGAGCGGTTGCAAAGCCGAGAGCCGCCCAGCCGATGCCGCCTTCCACGACCTGCATCGTGACAGACAATCGGTAGAGATGGCCGGGCTCGGGCCTGAAGGGGAGGAAGGCAGCTCCGGTGGCCGTCACCTTCAGCGATTTTGTTTCTGGATCGAGCAGCCAGCCATCCTGCGGCGCCACCCACCGGGCTTCGCCCGCACCAGCCCGCGTGTTTGCCGCCGTGCCGTCAAGCACGCCCGACCCGGCGAATGAGTCGCGGTAGACCGTCACGGCCGCGGCCTCATCCCACCGAAACGGCAGAGGTGCTCTGACCGGCTGCGACTTCTTGGGCACCGACATCACGAACTTCTTCGAAGTTGGCGAGTCGATTCGCGAGACGCGGCCGTCCCCGTCGACCTCGCCCGCATCCCCGGCCTTCAGCCGCAGCGGCTCAGACGTGCCGATCGCCGCGAGGGCCACGAGTTCGACGAGACCCTGAAAGACGCGGACGTCGGTTTTTCCCTGATCATCGACTGCCACGCCGAACTGCGTGCCCCGATCGGTGACGACGGCAGTGGGAGTATGGATGGCGAACGGGCCGGTGGGCCGGTCGATCGTGGCCGCGAGCCGGCCGCCGGAAAGTTTCCCCGTGCTGCCATCGATCACCTCGAACGTCGCCGGCCCTTCGAGGATGACCGCGGCTCCGCAGGCAAAGAGGATCTCGACAAGCCCGCGTGTGACCGCGAACGAACCGCCCGCCTGGAGGCCGTCCCCCTCGTGCCGAGGCTGCCCGTCGGCGGCCCAGCCCACGTCGCTCAGGGCGACGACCTTGGCCAGCAGCCCTGCCGGGAGCCGCGGCCGGGCAGCGGTCCAGGGCCCCCGCCAGGCGAACGCGGCCACGATGCCACACGCGACGATCAGCACGAGCGGCAGACCGACCCGGCGGAGCGCTGCCGGCGCGAAGACGGAGCCGACCATGGCAGCGAATGCGTCGCCGATCGTCCCGCGGACGGGTGCCGTGGCCTGTGGCTGCCGGCTCGCCGGGCTGCCGAAATACCGTGCGCTCAGGGCGGCAGCCGCCATCTCTTCGAGCCCTTCTTCCACCGCCATCAGCCCACGGAGCGCCCGACGGGCCGCACCACTCGCCCGCAGGAGCGATTCCAGCCGCGGAAACGCATCGGCGGCGATGCGGTCCGCCACGAAATCATGCAGAAGGTCGAGGTCGGCCTGGGTCATGGCGAAGCAGCCTCCTTGGCGAGCGTGAGCTCCACGCACCGCCATAGCTCCTGCCGGATCCGGGAGAGCAGCTGGTAGAGCGAGCCCTCGGTCCGCCCCAGTTGCCGGGCCAGATCCTTCTGCGAGGTGCCCGGCGTGTAGGCTGCCATGACGAGTTCCCGACGTGCCGGGGGCAGTTTTTCAAAACAGGCCTCGAGAGCCACGAGCCGCTGCTCGCGGAGGGGCATCTCGGCCGCCGCCTCGTCCGCGAGGGCCGCGATCACCGACTCGTCGAGCAGGAGCCGGTTGCGAGCATGGGTCCGGCGATACTTGAGAATTTCGTAGCGGGCGATGAGGCAGGCCCAGGGGGCGAACCGGCCGCGGTCGTCCAGATCGCCGAACTTGCGCCAGGCGACGAGGCTCACCTCCTGCATCACCTCGTCGACATCCTGCGGCCGAGGCAGGCACGACCGGACAAATGCACGCAACTCCGGTTCACACCGGGTGAAGAGTCGCAGAAAGGCTTCGTGAAGTTGGTCTGCCATACGATCGCCGTCCCGGCCCAGCAGAGGAGCGTTCCCATAGCATCACTCCCGGCGGGCCAAAAAACTCACGCGCGGAAAAAACGGCATGTGCCGCGAAAACTCGTTCGACGAAGACTGCTGCGGCCCATCGCAGCCCTATCGACGGCCAACGCTCATAAAAAGCGAGGGAAGGCTTGACGCCTGCACGAAACGCATTCATAATGCAGGCACATTATGCATCAACTCACGGTCCGTAATATCCCCGCAGAAGTCGACGCGAAGCTGCGGTCGCTGGCCGAGCAATCCGGCCTAAGCCTCAATCAGACCGTGATCCGCCTGCTCGAGACCGCGACGGGGCAGGGGCCCCGTGCGCCGAGGCGGGATCTCTCGCAGATCGCGGCCCGATGGACCGCCCACGAGGCCGCAGACTTCGACCGCGCCACGGCGCCGTTTGAGTCGGTCGACGAGGAGGTATGGCGGTGAGCCGCCTCTGCCTCGATACCACGGCCTACAGCCGGTTGATGCGCGGACAGCCGAAGCTCCAGGAGCGGCTCGAGACGGCTGATGAAATTCTCGTGCCTGTAACCGTGCTCGGAGAGCTGTGCGCCGGATTCCAAGGAGGCCGACGGGTCGCAGAAAACCTGGCGTTGCTGGCTGCATTTCGCAGCCAGCCAGGCGTTGTGGTCGTCGCTGTCACCGATAACGTCGCGGAGCGGTATGCGGCGATCGTGACGTCGCTCAAGCGACAGGGCACCCCCATTCCGACAAATGACATCTGGATCGCAGCGACCGCACTCGAAAATGGCGGTCGCATCGTCGCGTACGACAGCCATTTCGAAGCCGTTCCCGGCTTGATCGTGGAAGCGCCGTAGCCGCGGCGGGCCGCATGACGCCAAACCATCACGGCTTCGTTCGCTGCCCCCGGCCCATGCGGCAACGGTCGCTGCAATAGCGGACCTCATCCCAGCAGGCGGCCCACTTGCGCCGCCATGCAAACTCGCGGCCGCACGTCGCGCAGACCTTCTCGGGCTTCGGCTGACGAGCCTTTCGCCGCGTCGCCTGCGGCTGCTGCCGCGACCGCTTCGCGGTCATGCCCCGGCCGCTCGTGGCGTGCCGGCCACGCGGCCGACACCGCCGCGCGGTCCTTGCGGCTGCAGCGGCCCTTGCGGCATCGCGATGACGCGGATCGCCTCGACGAGCATCACGGCGGCCAGCGACAGGAGCACCAGGCCCACCCACGGCACCGGATCGGCCGGCAGGGCAAAGCCGTTGGCATTCCGGAATTTCGTGAGCGTCATGCTGGCCAGCGCCCACGTGCTCATCACATACATGAACAGGGTCGGCAAGCCCGTCACCAGCCAGACCCACGTCTCTCGCCGCGTCCGCCAGAGCCAGACTGTCACGCCCAAGAGCGTGAGTGCCGCCAGCAGTTGGTTGCTCGCCCCGAACAGGCTCCAGAACGTCTTCCAGACCGGCACCGCGTTGCCATTGGCATCGACGTGCGGCCGCAAGAGAAACACGAGCGGGATGCCCGCCGTGAGCGCGGTGCCCAGCCAGCCGCCAGCTTTCCCTGAAAGCCCGGTGAGTTCCTGGATGATGTATCGCCCCAGCCGCGTGCAGACATCGAGCGTGTCGTAGACGAATGTCGTGAACGCCATCAATGCAAACGACACGCCGATCGTGGCGGGCACGCCGAGAATCTCCAGAAACCGCCCCATGCCGAGCGCGTAGATAAAGTTCGGCGGCTGGCCGACGAGCTTCGAGTCGCCGGCGAGCACCATCACGCAGGCGAGGCTTACGATCGCCACCATCGCCTCGAGGAGCATGGTGCCGTAGCCGATCGGCCTGGCGTCAGTCTCCTTGCGGAGCTGCTTGCTCGTCGTGCCGGAGGCGATCAGCGAGTGAAAGCCGGAGCAGGCACCGCAGGCGATCGTGATGAAGAGCATCGGAATGAGGCTCTGGCCATTGGCTGCCTGCCAGCCGGTGAATGCCGGATAGCGGATCGCGGAGTCGCCCGCCACGAGCCGGTCGCTGGCGATCAGCCCGATCGCCGCGCCCGCGAGGGCAACGTAGAGGAAACATCCGCCCAGGTGGCCGCGGGGCTGGAGCAGGAGCCACATCGGCACCATCGCCGCCACGAGGCAGTAGCCCAGCAGCAAAGCGCCCCAGACCTTCTGCGCCGTGGCGTCGGAGGTGCCGAGCGACTGCCCCAGATCGAACGGGATGAACTGGCCGATCCAGATCGCAAGGCCGACCAGCGGCAGGAAGATCACGGTCGCCAGCCAGAGCGGCATCTTCGCATACCGCATGCACAGGCCCATGATGATCGGCAGCACGAGATAGAGCAGGCTCGACGTGGCGATCCCGCCCCCCGACACCGTCTCGCCGTTCTCGAGCACCTGCCGCCCGATGAAGCTCGATGCGGTGATGTCGGTGAAGGCGACGATGATGTAGACCAGCGAGATCCAGACGAACGCCAGGAACAGGAGATAGCTCCGCCGGCTCATGTGATCGCGGACCACCTCGGCGATCGACTGCGCCTTGTGCCGCACCGACGCCACGAGCGCGGCGAAGTCATGCACGCCGCCGATGAAGACGCTGCCGATGAGAATCCAGAGCAGGGCAGGCAGCCAGCCGAAGGCCACGCCCGCGAGGATCGGTCCCACGATCGGCCCGGCCGCCGCGATCGCCGAAAAATGCTGGCCGAGCAAGAGTTCCGGCGGGATCGGCGCGTAGTCGACGTCGTCGCGGAGCGTGACCGCCGGCGTGGCGGCGTCGCCATCGAGGCGGAAGAGGCGGGCGAGCAGGCCGCCGTAGACACGGTAGGCGATCGCCAGCACCAGGGCGCTCGGCAGCAGGACGACAAGCAGGCTCATGGCAAACTCTCGTGATGGCAAAGATGGCAAGAACACGCGGTTCCAACGCTCCATCTTGCCCAAAAAAGGTGGCAGCCACCAAATTGAACTCCCACGACCACCCAGATTCGGTGGCTGTCACCTTCTTTCGGGAGCCACCATGGCCGCCACCACAGGCAACACGACCCAGGAAACCCTCGTCATCATCGGCAGCGGACCGGCCGGATGGTCGGCCGCCACCTACGCGGCCCGGGCCCAACTCAAGCCGCTGGTCTTCGAGGGCGCAATCACCGAGAAGAACCGCATGTCGGGCACGCTGCCGCTTGGCCAACTCGCCCTCACGAGCGAAGTGGAAAACTACGCCGGCTTCCCCCACGGCAACCTCGGAGCCTTCCTCGACTCCGCCCTGCCCGCCGAGCGTCGGCAAATGATGGCACCCCACGCCGGCGAGGGCGTGACCGGCCCGGAACTGATGGAACTGATGCGGCAGCAGGCCGTTAACATGGGCACTCGGATCGTTACCGACGACATCCTGAAAGTCGACTTCTCCTCACGCCCTTTCTTGCTTCAGCCCGCCGAAGCACCACCAGTGCTTGCCCAGTGCGTGATCGTCGCCACGGGCGCGAGCGCGAACTGGCTCGGACTGCCGAGCGAGGAGCGGTTCAAGAACCGTGGCGTGAGCGCCTGCGCCGTCTGCGACGGCGCCCTGCCCCGCTTTCGAAACAAGCCGATCGTGGTGGTGGGCGGCGGCGACTCGGCCGTGGAGGAGGCGACCTACCTCGGCAAATTCGCGAGCAAGGTGCATCTGGTGCATCGCCGCGACGCGCTCCGCGCCTCGAAGATCATGGCGCAGCGGGCCCACGACGACCCCAAGATCGAGATCCACTTCAATACCGGGCTGGCAGAGGTGCTCGGCGACGACGCCAAGGGCGTGACAGGCGTGCGGCTGGCGAGCACGGTGGACGCGGGCAAGGAGACGACGATCGATGCGGCAGGCGTGTTCCTCGCCATCGGACACACGCCGAACACGGCGTTTCTCGACGGCCAACTGGAACTGACCCCCAAGAAATACATCGTCTGGAAGAGGCACTTCCGCACCGACACAAGCGTGGAGGGGGTCTTCGCGGCGGGCGACGTCGCCGACGACTACTACCGGCAGGCGATTTCGGCCGCTGGCACCGGCTGCATGTCGGCGCTCGACGCCGAACGCTGGCTGGCAGGGCAGGGCGTACACTGACCTCACAAAAACACGGCATCGTGTCGCGACGAGGGGCGGATGCCCGTCCTCAGCGAGTTTCTTGGCGACCTCCGGTCGCTGGTGCTACGCCGGGCTTCAGATGAGCCTCTTCCAGGCCCAAAGCCACTTCACGCCGGCCTTCAAGACGTCCAACGGACTCACCGCATGCCGTATTTCTCGAATGCGTTCGTAATTGCTTTTCTCTCGATTAGCACCTTTTTGGATGAACACCATGCTGTGATAGAAGTGCATCGCGACCGTGTGCTCATCGAAATAGGTGGGTTGATAAAACGGGTTGTCAAACTCCATGAAATTGAGCGAGTCGGTCAGATGCTTGAAATAGTTCATCGCGGTCTTCACTCGCTTCAGATTGAAACTGTGTCCGCCGAAGTCATGAAAGTATGACGTCTGCAAATCCTCGACGGCATAGATTCCTTTTTCGCTCAATAATGGATATAGGATTTCGAAGGTCTTGACGACGTGCCAATTCACGTGGCTGCCGTCGTCCACGACAATATCGATCCGGCCAATTTCTTCGGTCACTCGAGCCAGGAACATCGCATCGACCTGACTGCCCTGAAATGTCTTGATTCGATCGTCGTCATGAGGCGACTTGTCGCAAATGTCGATGCCGTAGATCCGACCGCGAGGGAAGAAGTCTCGCCACATCCGCAGCGAGTTCCCGCCCGCATGCGGATCCTGATAGCCGCCGACGCCGATCTCCAGCAGATTGACCGGCTCGTCTCTCAGATGCTTGAAATGATGCTCGTAATGGGGAGTGTAGTAATGGCTTCCCCACTTGTCTGTCTGATGCTGGATGGCAAGGTCCGTCAATGTCGGGCGATCATCCATCGGGATTCTCTAGGGATTGGCTGGAAAACCTGAGTGCTGGCGACCCATTCCTTACGGGCGAACAACGCGGTCGGGGCGTCTCCCACGGGACTCAGTGACCGCCTGCCAGCAGAAGCCGGCCGCATTGGCCACCTGCCACACGCACAGCAGCAGGATGACTTTCACGCGAATCCACAAGGGGAGTGGCTGCAGGTGCGTCTGTACATGGTGACGCAGTTGAAGATGAAGCTTGGTGTCTTCCGACATGACTCCACTTCCGCGCCGTGCACGCAGACCGTGATACCGATAGGCTCCACGGCCGTAATTGAAATACTGCTTCATGAATCCCCTCAGGCTGCTGCGGTGCTCGTGGCGGACGATAGCCTCCGGGCACGCTGCCAGCCTCCGGCCAGACGTCCGCCAGCGATCGATGAAATCGCGGTCCTCGGCTGCCAGCCTCCCAAAGCCGGCGTCGCACCCGCCGATGGCGAGGTAGGCGGCCCGCTCCACCGCAAAGTTGAGGCCCGGAAAAAAACGTGGTTCCTGACCGGGTGGGTTGAAGAACGAATCCACCGCGGCAGTGATCACCTGCCCGGCTGCAGCGTAGGCGTTCTCCGCATGAGGGTTCTCCACTCCGCCCCCAATCAGAGCACCAGGGTTTTCGCGACAGGCTCTGGAAAGCCGTTCCAGCCAGGTCGCATGCGCCACGCAGTCATCATCGAGAAATGCCAGCAGATCGGCAGAGGCCGCGTCCGCACCCCGATTCCGGTTTCCCGCGACGCCGAGGTTCGGGCCGGGCAGATGCACCAGTCGCAGCCGACCGGAAAACTCCGCCACAACATCGACCACAGGAACGTCGGATGCGTCCACCAGCACAACTTCGAACTGATCCGGCGGCAGCGACTGCGAAGCCAGCGATTCAAGGCAGCGCCGCAACGGCTCTGGACGGTTGAACGTCATCACGATCACGCTGAAAGTCACACCCTTCATGCTTGGTACGTGTGTCGCTGGTGTTTCTTGGCTCTGGCACATCGATGACACGCCTATGGCCGGCCTGCCCGTTGGGGCAGAAGCCGCCGCCACGCACGGTTGGCCAAATGACGGCCCTGGCGGAGGTAGAAACCAATGTTTCCGAAATCGACCAGCCCGCCGGTGCTATCGAATTGCACAACACCGCTGGAGCGGCCTCGCCACAGGCAGACCCAGAGCGCCAGGTTGCCGGTGTGATTCACGACGAAGGCCGCCCGGGAAAGCAGTTCGGTAACGGCCACCAGCATAACACCGAATTCGCCACGATCCCGTTGCAATGAGGCATCGTCCAGTTCATGTACGACGACGCCATGACGGCTGACCGGCATGTCCTCGATGAAAAAGCATCTGGAGCCGAATTCTTCGACAAATAGATCTCGCACCACCAATTCGTCGGTCTGGATGAGAATGCGGAAGTCTGGATGCCGTTTCAGAATCGTCCTCGCCTGATCGACGTAGGCGAGAGGACTTGCCAGGGCGAGTTCGGTGCTCTTGTCGGTGCCGCGGTAGATCACCGCGATCGTTTTGGCGAGATTGATGTCGTAGCGATCGATCCACTTCGACTGAAACTCCCGAGCCCTCTCCGACGGGTGGAAATAGCGTTGCATGACCAGGTTGAAACGCCGGTAATCGATCCAGTAATAGAGGCCGTGATAGCTCACCCTTGGCAGCCACGTCAGCCCTCTGGTGACGTCGATTGCCCCAGGGCTGAAGAACAGTGGATACATGTCGGATGCGTCAGAAGTCTGTTGGGCGTTCCGAAACCACCTGAACGCTTCCGAGAAATCAATCCGCTCGGGCATCTCCCCGGTCCTTTTCAACACCTCGGCAATGTGCCACAGCGTGACGCTGCAGGTGGAAAAGAAACCGGACTGGAAGCTGCAGAAAAGGGTGCCGTCACGAAGGTTGTAGGACCCCTGGTGACCAAGACGAAGGTCATCCGAGGGCATCGATGCGTGCCGACCCACCATATCGATCACGGCCGATTTACCCAGAATACGAGGAGTGGTATCCGCGCTGGTAAGGATAGGATTGAGTACGGCTCTCTGCAAACAGGTCCGCACGGTCGGTTTGACAGGCCATGGTGCGTGACCTGTATGCTCGACCCTCTCCCACCGAGAAGCCTGTAAGCCAGCGAGCACAGCGTGATCATTGTTCGGCTCAAACACGGATTTGGGAATCAACTCTTCCAATATGCGACTGCTCGACGACTGTCGCTGACTTTGGGAGTGCCGCTCAAGCTTGACCTCAGTTTCTACACGACCCACCGCCTGCGGTCCTATGCCCTGGATCGGCTGAACATCGACGCCGATATCGCGACGGTCTGGGAGATGGTCCGTTGGCGAGGTCCGCGAGTGCTGATACCGATCACCCATCCGGCGGGATTGGTTCCTCGCCTCGTACGAGAACGTGCCTTCACTTTTGATCCGTCTATTCTCACGCTTTCCGATGGCCATTGCCTGGACGGCTATTGGCAGTCGTACCGCTATTTCGAGGATGTTGCGCCGACGATCCGCAAGGAATTCGCGGTGAAGGCTCCTCCGCCCGACCGCGACCAGCAACTGCTCGCCAGGATGCAGCAGCCCGACTCAATCTGCCTCCATGTGCGGCGGGGGGATTACGTTTCGAACCCCGTCGTCCGGAAATTCCATGGGTTCTGTTCCGAAGACTACTACCGTCGGGCGGTCGAGCAACTGGCTGCCCAGCTGCAATCCCCGGAACTCTTCGTATTTTCCGACGATATGCACTGGGTAAAACAGCACCTCGCATTCGAGATGCCAACGACCCACGTCGGGCACCACGCCGCCGACAGCGCTCCCGGGGAACTGCGACTGATGACCGGCTGCCGGCATTTCGTCATTGCCAACAGCACGCTGAGTTGGTGGGCGGCCTGGCTGGCGTCCGATCGTGGCGGGATTGTGTACGCGCCACGGCAGTGGTTCGCCGATCCCTCTATGAATCCCGCCGATCTCATGCCACCCTCGTGGCATCGAATCTAGCTGTCCGTAGACAATGCGTCCGCAACATTTTCCCACTCGGCTGAATGCACTTCAGCGCGGTGGCTGCCCGGTGCACGCAGTCACAAACGCACTCCCCGCCCGTGCCTGTGCCGATGCGTCGCTGAAGGACAGGTATGCGCGCGTGCGGTACAACGCTCGCCTGCCGCGTGCCCAGGCCGTTTGCAGGCCACGATACCGGCGATACTCGGGATGTGCGTCCAGCACGATGTGCACCTCGCGGGACCTCACCTGATCGGAAATATGGTTCGTCAACTGATGCTCCCCAATACGCACGATCGTGTTGAATTGCTTGATACGCGAGGGCGGGCCATATCGCTTCATGAGCCGCAGGTAAAACTCACAGTCCATCAGCCACACGAGGTCTTCGTCGAACAAAAGCGGGGGGGCATTCACGAAACTCAATACGCTGGGAGGCCCAATCGTATTGACCCCATAGGCCATCGCCGTGCTGGCGAAAGGCGTGAGTGGTCGCACAAGCCTCCCGTCGATCAGGTGCATGTATGGTCCCACACACCACCGCGCGCCTCGATGAAACTCCTGCATCATCTGCCTGAGGCTGTGCGGCCCGAACAACAAGTCGTCTTGAAAAAGAATACGGATCACGTCGCCCGTAGCCGCTCGAATGCCGGCGTTGAGAGTGTCCGTCGATCGATGCGTCCCGGGCCTGATGTGCACGATTGGCAGGAACTGTCGCCAGCGATTCGCCACCAGGGTGATCGAGTCATCCTGCGCATTGTCGGCCACGACCACTTCGATATGCTGCCACGTCTGCAGGAAGATGGAGTGCAGTGCGGATGCCAGATATTCCGCCCCCTTGCCATGCATCTCATAGCACGGGATGACGATCGACACACGGCTTGACGAAGGTTCTGGCACCTTGAAACGGTCCCGGTTAATTGCCACGCACCCACCGCGTGTACCACCGCGGGAGAAACCGGGCAAACTGCCACGGCGCGGCCCTCTTGAGGATCTCGAAGTACCAAGGTCCCGACTCGTACGCGTGGCCGTCCTGCCCGATGCGTGTGAAAAAAGTCACGTCTGTAGGGTAGCTCGGGGCTTTCCAGATATCGACCAGATTGTATTCGTATGACGATGCCGGGAGCGTCGTGGTGCCGGCAATGCATCTGTCAACGAGGGCGTTCATGGAGCTCCATTTGCGCTCGTGGAAATCGCCCCCTCGCTTATCCCAGTTGGACCCTGAGACGTAGTGCAGAAACGCGTGCTCCCAGACTTCAATCGCAAAGCGGTCATCGTATTGGCCGCGGAATGCGTCGGGCAGACAGGAGAGATTCCCGTTCCTCGCATTGATCTTGCCGGAGTACGCGAAGCCGCGGACATCCGCAGTCGGGTGATTCCTCAGATAGTGATAGAGGCCACCGCCGGTGTCGGTGTGGACGCCATCGATACACGTGGGCGTGAAATCCAGATCTGCCACCGATGGCACGAGGTCCGTGTTGATCGCGAGTATTCCCGACCCGACCAGATACCGCACGTTGCTCCGACGATCCTTACGGCCAGCCATCGCGTAGCCTTCGAGAAAGTCGTGAAATGAAAAGTCCCGCAGCAGGAACATGTCGGAATCGATCAGGCAGATGATCGTGCCCTGTGGTGGCGTCGGCTGATTGCGAAGCACCCCGTGAATCAACCGCGCGTGCGCGTGCGAGGGCGGCAGCGAGCCGTCAGGTACAGCAGCGTTCAGCGTCGGCAAGGAGAGGTCTGCCGCGGTGGCAGCGATATCGGCCCGCGCGGACTCGCTGGTTGCGGAGTTCACGATCCGCAACTCATAGTCGTCACGGAGAAATCGCCGGAAACATCGTGCCTGAACCGGCATGAATTCGGGCCGATTCGGATAAAACGCGTAGATGATGACCATGCGGGCCCCGCCTCGTTTGACAAAAGCCCCCGGGCTTATGCCGGGGGCTTTTCATCAATGGGTTCGTTATCCCCTCACCATATCAAACAAAAAACCCGGCCGGGAAGGACTCCCGGCCGGGCTCGTTGTTATTGAAACGCTGGACTCTGATCCGTGCGCAATGAGCTAGAAGCCGGCGTAGGTTTTGACTCGGCTTCCTATCGGCCGCCGTCGCGGAGGGTATCCGCCTTGCGAACGAGGTCGAGAAACTCGGCACGATAGCCCCCCCGATCCGGCCCGAGCGCACCCGCGGCGATCTTTGCCACCAGCGGCAGCGTGGCCTCTCCCTTGTATTCGCTGTTGCGAAGGACCATCCCGAAGGCTGCCACGGCACCGGCGAACTGCAGATCAGCGGAAGCCTGTTCGAAAGCTCCGCCGCGATCGACGAGCGGCACTTCATCCAGCGTGCTCGCATCGCCTTCTGGCTTCTTCCACCGTAGCTTCACCGTAAGGAGCTCCCGGCTCGTTTCACCATCGACGAGCACGGCCTCGAGGGCAGGCTTGGGCTGCGACGGCTGATACTTGAGCGGCTCCGCCCCGGTCGACCCTTCGCCGCTGTCGCCTGCCAACGTGATCTCGTAGAGCGCCGTGACGCTGTGCCCGGCCCCGATCTCACCGGCGTCCTTGCGGTCATTCCGAAAATCCTCGGCCGCCATGACACGGTTCTCGTAGCCCAGCAGGCGGTACGACGCCACCTGTGCCGGGTTGAACTCCACCTGGATCTTCACGTCCTTGGCGATGGTGATCGTGCTCCCGGTGAGCTGCTCCACGAGCACCTTTCGCGCCTCGCGGGCACCGTCGATATAGGCGTAGACGCCATTCCCGTTGTCGGCGATCTTTTCCATCTTGGCGTCCTGCAGGTTGCCGTCACCGAAGCCGAGAACCGTCAGAAACGTCCCGCCGGCAGCCTTCTGCCTGATCAGATCAACGAGTGCCGCATCGCTGGTCACGC
>JBIIMX010000420.1:0-3442 GCA_044337765.1 Pirellulales bacterium
GACGCGCGGGACCGAATCCTCATTTTCGAAGACACCGACGGCGACCACGTGCTCGACTCGCGAAAGGTGTTCTTCGAGGGGCTCAACCTCGCCAGTGGGATCGCCGTCGGCTTCGGTGGCGTCTGGGTGGGCGCGGCGCCCGACTTCATGTTCTTCCCCGACGCCGACGGCGACGACGTTCCGGACGGCAAGCCCCGGATTCTGCTCGACGGCTGGGGCGCCCAGGACACGCACGAGACGCTGAACAGTTTCATCTGGGGGCCCGACGGCTGGCTCTACGGCTGCCACGGCGTCTTCACCCATTCGGCCGTCGGCAAACCAGGCACTCCCGAAGCCGACCGCGTGAGGATCAACGCCGGCATCTGGCGGTATCACCCGGTGCGGCATGAGTTCGAGGTCTTCTCAGAGGGCACGAGCAATCCCTGGGGCGTCGACTTCAACGACCTCGGCCACGCCTTCCAGACCGCCTGCGTGATCCCGCATCTCTACCACGTGATTCCGGGGGCGCGATACCAGCGGCAGGCCGGTCAGCACTTCAATCCCTACACCTTCGACGACATCAAGACGATCGCCCGCCACCGCCACTGGAGCGGCGGACCATGGCACGACGCCGACAGCGCGGGCAGCGATGCCGTCGGCGGCGGTCACGCCCACTCGGGCGCCTGCATCTACCTCGGCGGCTCGTGGCCGGAGCAGCACCGCGGCACGCTCTTCATGAACAACATCCACGGGGCCCGGCTCAACGAGGACCGGCTCACCCCCTCGGGCTCGGGCTACGTCGGCGACGGCGAGCCCGACTTTCTCTTCGCCAACGATTCGTGGTCGCAGTTCGTCTCGCTCCAGGTCGGCCCCGACGGCCAGATGGTGCTGATCGACTGGTACGACCGGACCCAGTGCCACCAGCAGCGGGACGCCGTCGACCGCGGCAATGGCCGGATCTTCAAGGTGATCTATGGGCAGGCGTCACCCGTGCGGGTGGACCTCGCCCGCGAAAGCGACGCGAAGCTCGTCAACCTGCTCGGCCACGACAACGACTGGTTCGTGCGGCACGCCCGCCGGCTCCTGCAGGAGCGGGCCGCTGCCGGCCGGCTGGCAGCCGACACGCCAGGCCTGCTCGAGCAGAAACTCGCGGCCTCCACGACCACCCCGAAGAAGCTGCGGCTCGTCTGGGCGATGCACGTCACGGGGCAGCTCGACGAGAAGCGGCTCCTCGGGTTCCTGGGCGATCCCGATCCGGCCGTTCGCGGGTGGGCGATCCAACTCGCGGCAGAAGGCAGAAACGCGTCACCGCGGCTGCTCGAGCGGTTCGTGGAACTTGCGGCCGACGATCCCTCGCCCGTCGTCCGGCTTGCCCTCGCCGCAGCCTGCCAACGGATTCCGTCTGCGGACCGGCGGCCGATCTGTGCGGCGCTCGTCCGGCATGACGAGGACGCAGGGGACCACAACCTGCCGCTCATGTACTGGTACGCGATCGAGCCGCTCGTGCCGCTCGATATCCCGCGAGCCCTTGCCCTCGCGGCGACCAGTCGCATCCCCACGGTGTCGCGATTCATCGTGCGGCGAGCAGCCTTCGACGAGGCCGGCTACGGGCCGCTCGTGGACCGGCTTGTCGCCGCCGACTCCGCCACGCGGACATGGATGCTCGAGGAGATCCTGGCGGCGATTGCCGCCCGGGGCCGGATGGCGGTGCCGCCGGCATGGCAGCGGGGCTGGGAGCGGCTTGCCACCGATCCTGACGAGGGCGTGCGCAGGCTCGCGGGGCTCGTGGCCGCGCGGCTGGGCGACCCACAGGTCGTGCCGAGGCTACGGGCGATCATCGCCGATCAGAACGCCGACCGCGGCCGGCGTCGCGAGGCGCTTCAGGCGCTGGTGAGCGTGAAGGACGAACAGCTGCCGCCGCTGCTTCAGAAGCTGGTCACCGACCCCGCTCTGCAGACCGACGCGATCGCGGCCCTCGCGGCCGTGCCGCACGACGACACCCCGGCCGCGGTCATCGGCGGATACGAGGCGATGTCCTCCGCCGGCCGGCAGGCGGCGATCGCGGCGCTCATCTCCCGGCCGGCGTGGGTGGTCGAGCTGCTCGACGCGATCGCGGCGGGCAGGGTGCCCCGTGGCGACCTCTCGGCGTTCACCGTCGGCAGGCTCGCGGAGGCGGGCGACGAGGGGGTGCGCGGGAAGGTGGCGGCGATCTGGGGCACGGTGCGGCCGACCCCCGCCAGCCGCAACACTGAATTCACCAAGTGGCGTTATGAACTCGGTTCAGCCGCCATGAAGAAGGCCAATCTGGCGAACGGCCGCGCGACGTTCGCGAAGACCTGCGGCGGCTGCCACCAGTTGCACGGCGAGGGTGGACGCATTGGTCCCGACCTCACCGGATCGAACCGAGCCGATCTCGACTATCTGCTCGCCAACCTGCTCGACCCGAGCGGCATCGTCGGCCGCGACTACCAGACGACGATCGTGGTGACCGAGGATGGCCGATCGATCGCCGGGATCGTGGTCGAGGAGACGCCCACGAGCGTCAGCCTGCAGACGCCGACCGAGCGGGTGGTCGTGCCGCTCGATGAGATCGAGACCCGCGTGCTCTCGCCCCAGTCGTTGATGCCGGAGAACCAGCTCTCCCAGCTTTCGCCCGACGCGGCTCGCGACCTGATCGCCTATCTGCGGCACCCGACCCAGGTGCCACTGCCGCCGCCCGTGCCATGATCGCCGTCATCAGGGCTGGGGCGGCTTCCCATCCAGCGCAGCACGGACGGCCTCCCTGGCCGACCGCCACCGGTATTTGACTGTGCGTTCGGAGCAGTCCAGAAGCGTTGCGATGGTTTTCTGGTTGGCGCCGAGATACCAGACGAGATGGAACACCTCGCGCTGATCCTGAGGCAAATTACCGATCGCCTCGTGGAAGAGCGCCCACCGGTCGAGATTCGTTTCGGAGTCGGGGGTCTGGTTGATGTACTGTTCAGCCCCACTGTCGGCGGCCGGCAGGGGCATCACGTTGGTGCCATGGTTTGCTCCGTAGGACGCCGGGCCTGCATGCCGCCGTGCAAGGTCGATAAGTTCTCTGTGCAACTGAGTGGCCGCCAAGGCCATGATCGAGCGGGGAGAGTCGAACTGCATCGCGCCCAGAGCCCGGTGCAGCCGCATGGCGGCATTCTGAAAGACATCGTCGGTGTCTTCCCAGCGGCGAACGCCGGGAAAGCGGGCGAGCATCCGGTGGGCCAGTTCCCGGAGGCGACCTGCGCAGAGTTCGATGATCCGATCCCGGGCGGTCAGGTCACCCCGCTCCAGCCGCTGGAGACACTCCGCCAAGTCTGCTGAGATCGCGTCGTCGCTAGCCATGGAACACTGGGGGCCGTGGTTTGGGCAGCTCGTCTGAAATTCGCTTGAAATACGCGGCGGTGGGCCAAAACAGCTCGGTTCTGCGACCGGTTTGCAAAAGTTT
>JBIIMX010000421.1:0-3436 GCA_044337765.1 Pirellulales bacterium
GGAAGGAAGGCTTGAACAAGCGGGGTTGCCCCTACCATGTCGCCGGACGTTCGCTACGGCCATCCTGGCCTTCGCTCACTCGATGCTGACTGCGCTCCGACATCCTGTCTGCGCTGGTCAGCAACGCCGTCTCCATGGTAGGGGCGACCCCTCACATTTTCCCTCCGGCCATTTTCCCCTCCGCCTCTCTGAAGGATCCAGATGCCAGCGCACACCGCCCCCAAGCTTCACAACGCCATGTGGCCCGGCCTCGTCGGCAAGGGCACTGATCCGGGACAGGAGCCGCCGATCAGCCTCGACCGGATGCTGGAACTGACCGCGGCGGCGAACGTCAATGGCCAGAAGTTCGACGGCATCGACTACTTTTTGTTCTTGCCCCACACCAATCCCGAGGCGAGTGACGCCGAACTGACGCAGATTGCCGACAAGATCGCATCGCACGGCTTCACGGTCGGCTCGCTGGTGGCCCCGGTCTGGCCGGGCACCGTCGGCGACTCGGCGATGGGGGATGCGGCCGCCAAGGAAAAATTCCTGTCGGCCGTGAAGATGGCCTGTCGGATCGCGAAGGTCTTCGAGAAGCACGGCGTGCGAAAGTATGGCGTGATCCGCATCGACTCGGCGGAGTTTGGCGTCAACAAGTGGCGGGAGAATCCCAAGGCCAACACGGCGAAGATCGCCGAAACGTTCCGCGAAGCGGCGAAGATCGCCCACGACAACGGCCAGCGGCTGGCCGCAGAGGGAGAGATCTGCTGGGCCGGCATGCACTCCTGGAAGGACGTCCTCGACCTTCTCGAAGAGGTTGGCATGCCCGAGACGCTCGGTTTCCAGGCCGATCTCGCCCACACCTACCTCTACCTGCTCGGGTACAATGCGCCTGAGTATGCCCTCGTCCAACCTGGCTACACGGAAGCCGAGTTCTACGCTGCCTACAAGCAGATGACCGACAAGCTCCGGCCGTGGACGATCGACTTCCACGTCGCCCAGAACGACGGCGAGGTG
This sequence comes from Pirellulales bacterium, assembly GCA_044337765.1. Classification (GTDB taxonomy): domain Bacteria; phylum Planctomycetota; class Planctomycetia; order Pirellulales; family UBA1268; genus CAMCQY01. The sequence goes on from JBIIMX010000421.1 coordinate 1,000, forward strand.
CACGGGGCCGGCGCGCACGACAAGACGGGCAAGCACTGCCGGGCCGACGACCCCAATGGCAAGCTCGACATCGTGAAATGCTCGGGCTACTGGCTCGAAGGCGCGGCCAAGCGGGGCATCCAGCACATCTGTTGGGACGGCTGCATGTTCCCGAACGCTACCCTCGAAAACCCGGCCACATGGAACACGATCCTCAAGACCATGATCGCCGTTCGAGACGCCCACGGCTGGAACTAGGTAACAGCGGAATCGATCAACGTGAACGAATCACCGGCGAGGTGAGGGGATCGGCGGAAGCTCGAGGAGCATAGGCCGCGCGGGTTCCGCGGCCTCCGCGACGAGACTTCTGCCGTCCCCGAACCGGACCACTCCACACGATCCATCACCACCATCTCACCACTACCACGAAGGACCTCTCCCATGGCAAAACCCCTCCGCATAGGCATGATCGGCTACGGCTTCATGGGCCGCGCCCACTCCAACGGCTACAACCGCGTCAAGGACTTCTTCGATCTGGAATACCTGCCGGTCCTCCAGGCCGTCGCCGCCCGCGATCCCGCCAAGGCGAAGGCCTTCGCCGATCGCTGGGGCTACAAGAGGGTCGAGACCGACTGGCGGAAGCTTGTCGCCGCTGACGATATCGACGCGATCGACATCTGCACCCCCAACAACCTGCACGCGGAGATCGCCATCGAGGCGGCCAGGCACGGCAAGGCAATTCTCTGTGAGAAGCCGTTGTCGATGGACACGGCCGAGGGAGAGACGATGTGCGCGGCGGTCGAGAAGGCCGGCGTGCCGAACATGGTCTGGTACAACTACCGCCGCATCCCGGCGGTGACATTCGCCAAGCAGATCATCGACTCTGGAAAACTCGGCCGGATCTTCCACTACAGGGCCAACTTCCTTCAGGACTGGACGATCAACGCCGACCTGCCGCAGGGAGGCGCGGCCCTCTGGCGGCTCGATGCCGCGGCTGCCGGCTCGGGCGTGACGGGCGACCTGCTCGCCCATTGCATCGACACTGCGATCTGGCTGAACGGCTCGGTGAGCGACGTCACCGCCATGACCGAGACGTTCGTGAAGGAGCGGAAGCACCAGCTCACCGGCAAGGTGGAGAAGGTGGGCATCGACGACGCCTGTTCCTTCCTCTGCCACTTCAAGAATGGTTCGCTCGGCCTCTTCGAGAGCACCCGCTATGCCCGAGGCCACAAGGCCCTCTACACCTTCGAAATCAACGGCGAAAACATGAGCCTGAAGTGGGATCTCCACGATCTGCATCGGCTGCAGGTCTTCGATTACAAGGACGATGGACCGATGCGGGGCTGGAAGAGCGTCCATGTGACCGATGGCGATCATCCCTACATGGACAAGTGGTGGGTGCCCGGTCTGGCGATCGGCTACGAGCACAGCTTCGTGCATCAGGTGGCCGACTTCCTCGAGGCCTATGCGAAGAAGCAGCCCGCCCGTCCGACCTTCCGCGACGCGCTCGAGACCCAGCGGGTCTGCGACGCTGTTCTGCAGAGTGCCAAGAGCCACCAGTGGGTCAGCGTGGGGTGAGAGTCGCTGCGGCGAGCGTCGTGGCGGTTGTGTGCGGTCTGGCGTTGCTTGCGCCGCCGGGCCGGTATGAGGTCGACGGCGTGTCGATGGCTCCCGGCTTGCTGCCTGGCGATCGTGTCGAAAGCGGCTGGTTTCCGGCACTCGATCGCCTGCTGTGGCCGCGGAGACACGAACGCTGGATCCTCAGGGCACCCGATGGTTCCCGGGCCATCAAACGCGTCGTCGGCCTGCCCGGAGAGACCGTCTCCATGCGAGACGGGGATCTGGCAATCGGAGGCCGGACCGTCCTCACGCCGCCGCGGATTCTCGCCGAGCTGGCATCGCCCGTGCCCGAAGCGAGGATTGGCTCGGGCACGGGCGATGCCGCCGCCGGCCGATGGCAGACGATCGTCTCGATGCCGGTCGTGCTCGACGACGCGGCATGCGCTCCCACGGAGCGGCGGACGCTGATGCCGGTGCGGGACGTCGGCCTGGTGGCGGTGATTCGCCTGCAGGAGCCGCCTCCGCAGGCCTCGGCCGTCCGCGTGCGCGTGCGTGTCGATGGGTGCGTCGTGACGTGGCGGATCAAGGCGCGTGGCCGCTACGCCGTCGTGGCCGGCAGGCTCGACGGCCATCTGGTCGGCGTGGCCTGGCCGCTCTCGGGTGCCGCGGGCACATCGGAAAACAGCCGTGCTTGTCTGCCACCGCAGATCCCGGCAATGTGGGATGTCGCCCGGCCCTGGCCGGATGGGATCAGCGCCGACGCCGCTGACACGCCACCCACGCTGGCCCTCGGGTGGGATGCCGTCGGCGGGTCGGTGAACCCCGCCGAGGCCAACCGCCTCATCGAACACGTGGCCGTCTGGCGAGACATCCTGCACCGCCCGGCCGCCGATGGCAT
>JBIIMX010000059.1:0-13038 GCA_044337765.1 Pirellulales bacterium
AGCGTCGCCTGGTTGCGGCACGTAACTGTCCGGGTCGCCGATGATCTCCAGACGGCATGCATGCTGGTCGAGACGATCGCGTTCCGCCGAAAGAAATCCGGCGATCCGAGAAGCCCGTTCCGGCCAGGCATCGCACGCCCACTGCAAAACCTCGCGGCCAAAGCCCCCGGCTCCGACGATGATGATCCGCGAAACCGGCAGTTGCCCACCGCCCTGCAACGCCCGCCGCTCGGTCACGGCGTCAGGCCCGTCCAAGGAGAGGGGCTGAAGGGAATGCGCAGACTCCGTTCTTCTGGGTGACACCATTCGTGGCTGATTTGTCGTTTTTTACGCGGAACCACTTCGAGCATACCTCCTTTTCGCGCGTCGGCCCGGCCCAGAAGCAACACGCCGGCCCGCTTCACGGCCAGTTTCTGACGGTTCTGCGGCCAATCTGCCGACACCGACTCGCCCGACGGAGTCAGGCCCTGGTGGGGCGCGGAATGGATGAGGCCCCGGCGATCACGCACCGCCCCCGTCGACCGTGACGACCTGGCCGGTGATGAAGCCCGACCGCGGACCCGCGAGGAATTCGATCGTTCCCACGACGTCGGCCGGCACGCCGAGTCTTCCCAGCGGCGTACGTCGGACGATCCGGGCACGGCTGGAGTCCGAAAGCGACGCCGAGAGATCGGTCTCGAGGAATCCCGGGGCAACGGCGTTGACACGAATGCCACGGGGCCCAAGCTCGCGAGCCAGGCTCCGGGCAAAGCCCTCCAGACCGGCCTTGGTGGCCGCATAGACGGCCAAGCCTGGCGAGCCTCGCGAGGCAACCACGGAAGACACGATCACCACCGAAGGACCGCCGGCGTCGGCACGCGTCGCATCAAGCCGGCGGACGAGCATCTGCCGGACACACTCGCGGACGAGAACGATTGAACCTCGCAGATTCACATCCAACATCGCATCGATCTCATCATCCCGAACGGTGGCAACGAGGCCCTCGTGGGCCACGGCGGCATTGGCAATGCAATGGTCGATGCCGCCGAAGCGGTCGGCGGCATGCGCGACAAAGCTCCTGAGGGCTTCGGCGTCGGCCGCATCGATCTGCTCGACGAAAAGCCGTTCGGCATGCGATGCGACCAACGCCGCGAGCGCCGCCGAGCCCGACCGGGAAAACGTGGCCACGCAGTCGCCGCGATCCAGCAGCCGTTCGACGACGGCAAGCCCAAGACCACGCGAGCCGCCGGAGATGATCGTGGTGGGAGGCATGGAGATCGATGCGACGGGCAGTCGGTCGCGGAGAGTCGGGATGCCGACGGAAATCAGGCTATGCGAAACGGCGGGGCACCTTGCCCGCTGGATTCGTCACGATCTTCCGCACGATGTCGAGTATCCGTGGAACACTGTGGGGCTCGAGCCCGCTGCGACAGGCCGACAGCGCCGCGGCACGGATGCTTTCGGGAGACGTGTCGGCGGGCAGGGGATCGGCAAGCACGGCCTCCGCCGCAACGAGCTCTCCTGTGATGGCGCTCGGCATACCATAGACCCGAGCATCGGCGATTCCCGGAATTCCGCGAAGCAGTTCCTCGACCCGCCGCGGGAAAACCTTCGCTCCTCCCACCACGATCACATCGCTGCGACGGCCGGTAAACTCGTAGCGATCGCCTCGCTTTTCGACGAGGTCGCCTGTCGCCACTTCAGCGGAATCGCGGGACAGTTGCACGAGCAATTCGCCATCGCGGCGCATTCCGAGCCTGGCACCGCCCGGCAGGGAACGGCCCAGCCAGTTGGCAGGAAATCCAGGCAGGCCATCGGAGACACGAAACACCTCGCCCAATTCCGTCGTCGCATAGACCTGTGAGATCTTGGCCGAGGGAAACGCCGTGCGGGCCTGCTCGAGGAGCAGCCCATCCGCAGCTTCACCGCCAAGCGTGATCCGCTCGAGACGGGCCTTCGCCAGCAGCGACCGTTCGGCCGACGTCAGCAGCCTTCGCAGCAGCGTGGGTGTTGCAGGCAGGACCGTGGCCTGCTCGTCCACGATCGCCCTGAGGACTGCATCGGGATCACGCGACGCAGGCACGACCAACCGGCCGCCCGTGAGCAGCGACTGCAGCCAGACCTGGATCCCCGCCCAACGCGTGGCGTCGTACACCAGGATCCATCCCAGCCCGTGCCACTGCTCGGCAAGCCGGGCGGCGGCAAGGAGCGAATCCCAGGAATGATCCACCAGTTTGGGAGGGCCGCTGGTGCCCGACGTGGCCACCACCACCTGCGCGGCCACCGCCTCGAACTCTCGTCTCTGAGCGTCGGGTCCGGCGATCAGCGACAGCGAATCATCGATGGCGACCCAGTCGCGGAGTTCGCCGCTCAGATCACGGGAATCCTCGGCGAGGAAGGCCACGGGAACATGCTGCCGGCCACAGGCGGCGGCGATGACGACGAGCGACTCCGTCCGCTTGGCCCGCGCAACGACGCCCACCGGTCGCACGCTGTCGAGCACCGCCTCGAGTTTCGTGATCGCCGCAGCAAGGGTGGCATAGTCGATCGTGCGGCTCGCATCGCCACCGGCTCCGGCGACGATGGCCGTGCGATCGGGAAACTGGCGGGCGACCTCGGAGATCGCGAATGCAAGCCGGTCTTCAGCCGGTGCGTCGGCAAGATGGCCGGGAAGGGCCTGGGCGTTCGTGTTCATCTGAAACTGGGTTCCTCAAGGGTTCCGCCTGCCCCGATAATATGGAATACCTTGCGGAAAGGCACGTTCAGGGCTGGCCTGAAGAGGGCGAAAAAGTGACGGATCGACCGTAGATGCCCGACAAATCAGCCACAGTGCGGACCGACGGGCGAACCGAGCCCGCGGCCGGGGCTCGAAAGGGATCCACTCCCAGGGACCGCTCGAGAAGCACGATTGTCTGGGCGAGATCGAGCGAGTCGAGGCCAAGGTCGGCAACAAGCAGCATCTGCGGCTCGACGGCGACTGGTTCGCGGCCGGTGTCGCGCAGCACCTGCCTGATGGCAGCGACAATCGCCGCCAGGATCGGATCGGAGTCACTCGTCATGGGCGAAACTCCCGCATGGTCGCGGCTCCTGGAGCGGATACACCCTTGCCAGAAACCGCCTGCCAGATCACTTGAAACGCGGTGGATCCAATGATCCATAGATCGACGAACGGCCAATACCAGTGGCCCAACATATCGACGTATTGAGCGTCGTACTCCAGCCGTTCGGGCCAGTCCACCCCATTCCGACCATGAATCTGCGCCCAGCCCGTCAGGCCAGGCCGCACCCGCAACCGCATGCCCTGCCGTGGCGAATACCGCGACACGTAGGCCAGCGGCAGCGGCCTGGGCCCTACCACACTCATGTCGCCCGCCAGCACGCTGACCAACTGCGGCAGCTCATCGAGGCTCGAACGTCGCAGAAACCTCCCAAAGCCTCCGAGTCGCTCGGCATCTGGCAACGGCTTGCCAGCGGCATCGACCGCGTGCCGCATCGAACGGAACTTGCATATCCTGATCGGTCGCCCGCCGAGACCAGCCCTCATGTCGAAGAAGAACACGGGCTGTCCCATCACCACCCTCACGGCGATCCACACCACCACCATTACCGGCACCAGCAGGAGCAGCGCCGTCGCGGCAAGCACGACATCCACCACGCGTTTGAGAAGAGGGAAACGGATCACGTGGAAGCCCGACAGGTCTTTCGCTCAGCGATCATCACGAGCGCGACCAACAGGACCGCCACCACAAGTGGCATGGCCGCGGCAACCTGATCGGCGGCCCTCCGCACCGTAGGATCGAGCAACGGCACCACCCCGAGCGTCGCGCCAAATGCCGCCAGCCCACCGTAGAGACCGGCCACGGCACGGTGCGACCAGCCGGCGATCACGAGCCGCTGATAGAGATGGCTGCGATGGGCTTGGAAGATGTTCTCTCCCGCCCGCAGCCGACGGAGCAACGTCAAGGACGTGTCGAAGATGAAGGGCCAGAGGGCCAATGCCGCCACGGGCAGCACCTCGGGCACGGCGTCGGCCCGTACCGCCAGCGGCAGCACGGCCAGCAGGAAACCGCAGAAGGCACTCCCGACATCGCCCATGAAAATGCGGGCTGGCTGCCAGTTGCTCGTGAGAAATCCGAGAGCGGCACCTGCAAACGCCGTCGCGACCACGGCCACCGGTCCCGCACCCAAGGCCGCCGCAGCCAGCGCGATCCCCGCCGCCGCAGCCGCCGCCGTGATCCCCGCGATACCGTCGCTGCCGTCCATGAAATTGAAGGCGTTCGTCATCCCCACGATCCAAAGCAGCGTCAGCGGCCAGGCCAGTTGCCCGAGGCGAACCATGCCCAGTGAACCACAATCGACCCGTGCCACGGGGCCGAGCACCGCCACGGCAGCCACGGCAGCCCCCAGATGCACTGCGAACCGGGTGCGGTTGCGAAGTGATTGCACATCATCGAACCAGCTCACGGCGGCGATGGCCAGCGCCGGCACGATGGCTCCGCCGAGTCGCAGCGACTCCTCCGGCCTCATCACGCCGATCACGCCGGCCACTCCGACGACAATGGCCACGATCGCCAGGCCACCGCCGCGCGGCGTGAGCCGCGTATGGCTGCTGCGGTCGTTGGGAGAATCCATGATGCCCCTGGCGGTGGTCCACGCGATCAGGCTGCGCGTCAGCAACGCCGCAGCTGCCAGAGAGGCGATGCACCAGGCACACCAGAGCAGGATTGTGGTCATCGGTCGCCCGTCAACTGCAGTGGACTCGCGCCGGTCACTGATTCTTCGCGGTGGCCACCGCCTCACAAACCTCGTCCGCAACGGCTTCGTCCACGTGCGCGCCGATGGGCAGCGAAAGGCTGCGGGCCGACAGCAGTTCGGTGCCCGACAGCAGCCGCGTGCGGTCGTGGAAAGAGTCGAAGGCCGTCTGTCGATGGCAGGGCGGATCGTAGTAGGTACGCGTCTCGATCCCGCGGGCCGCCAGCGCCCGCCGGACGGAGTCGCGGGTCATGCCAAACCTGCCCGGATCGATCGTTATTGAAAAGTCCTTGTAGCTCGACAGGGCGCCCGCCGCCGACTCCACAAACCCGACCCCGGGCAGCGGCTCCAACTCACGGCGATAATGTGCCGCGACCCGTCGCCGCTGCTCGGCCACGTCGTCGAGCAGCGCCAGCGACGAGACCGCCACCGCGGCACTCAGCTCCGGCATGCGGCCGTTCAGGCCCGCGAAGAGGGCGTCGTAGGAACCGTCGTTGCCATATTCGCGGCCCAGTCGCACGAAATGGGCAAGGCAATCGCAGTCGGTTGCGACGATTCCGCCTTCGCCCGCGACGAGCAGTTTCGTGGGCGAGAGGCTGAACACCTGCGCCGTCGCACCCGCTCCAACGGGCCGACCGTGGACACTCGCCCCGAACCCGTGGGCTGCATCGACGATCAGCGGCAGCCCGTGCTCGGACGCCACCGCCGAAAGGGCGGCCACGTCGCACGGGTTGCCGAAGTTGTGGCAGGCCGAGATGGCGACCGTGCGGGGCGTGATGGCGGCAGCCACGGCCTGTGGCGTGACATTCGTCGTTCGAGGATCGACATCGATGAACACCGGCCGCAGGTTGTTCCAGACGATTGCGGCGGGCCCCGCGAGGAACGTGAAGCTGGGAACGATGACCTCGCCGAGCGGCTCGCTCAGGTTTCCTCTCCTTACGGTGGCAAACCGCGAGAGCGGCTCCATCGAGCCGACGGCACACGGGCTTCCCGCTCCCCGCCGGCTGCGACAGTTGCCTGCCGACAGGTCGAGCCCCCTGTAGACAAGCATCAAACCAATCGTGCAACTGCTCACGGCCACGGCGTGACGCACTCCCAGCCGCGACGCGATCGCCTGCTCGAGGCGATCGACGAACGGTCCCTTCGTGAGCCTGCCGCTCGCGATGATCTCGGCGGCGGCCGGCGCGATCGTCTCCCACGACGGCAACGCCGGCCGCACGAACGGCACGCGAATGGCCGCGGCCGACGGATCCGCTGCCGAATGCACCTCGGGGATGACGGGAAACCGGCTACTTGGCATGGGCTTTTCGGGGAGGTGCCGGATCGGGTCCAGTCTCGGCGTGACTGCCATACTCGACGACCAGTTCGCGGAGCCGTGTCTTGACCACCTCTGGAGGCTCGTCAGTGACGTCAGCAAGCTCGTCGATCACCCGTTCCGCCTCCGCCAGGGTGGTGGGCCGATGCTGGGCGCAAAACACCTTGGGATGGGTGGTGGGTACGCGTTGTTCGTCGTCAAAATAAAGCTCTTCGAAGAGCTTCTCGCCCGGCCTGAGCCCTGTGAAGACGATTTCGATGTCGTCTTCTCGAAGCCCGGACAGGGCGATCAGATCACGGGCCAGGTCGACGATCTTCACGCTTTCTCCCATGTCGAGCACGAAGATCTCGCCGCCGGTGCCCATCGCCGCTGCCTGCAGCACGAGCTGGGAGGCTTCGGGGATCATCATGAAGTAGCGGGAAATGTGGGGGTGTGTGATCGTGATCGGGCCGCCCAGGCGGATCTGTTCCTGAAAGATGGGCACCACGCTGCCGTTGCTTGCCAGCACATTGCCGAACCGAACGACGAGGAATTTCGTCTTCGACTCTGCAGAAAGCGCCTGTACGAACCGTTCCGCGACCAGCTTCGAGCAGCCCATCACGCTCGTCGGATTGACCGCCTTGTCGGTCGAGATCATGACGAACTCACGAACCCCGTGCCTATCGGCCAGCCGGGCCAGAATCTGCGTGCCGACGCAGTTGTTCTTGATTGCCTCGGCGGGATTCCATTCCATCATCGGCACGTGCTTGTGGGCCGCCGCGTGGAAGATCACCTCCGGCCGGTGGATGGTCATGATCTGGTCCATCCGGTCCTTGTCGGTAATGTCGGCGATCAGCGGCTCGAACGGCGGCCGCGGATCGCAGCGGCACAACTCCTGCTCCAGGAGGAACAGGGCGTTTTCCCCACGCTCGATCAACAGCAGTCGCTTGGGGCGAAAGCGGAGCACCTGCCGGCAGATCTCCGAACCGATCGACCCGCCCGCCCCCGTCACCATCACCGTGCGGCCCTCGATGAGGTGCCGCACCGCGGCCGTGTCGAGCTTGACGGGCTCACGCCGCAGCAGGTCTTTGATTTCAACCGACCTGGGCTTCACGTGAAGAGAATGGTCCTGATCGGCGAGGAGTTCATCGATGGCAGGCAGCACCTTGACCTGCGAACCGACCGCCGCACAGGCGTCGAGCAGGTTTCGAAACCTTTTGCCGGTGAGGCTGCCCGATCGCACCATCACGTCGTCGATCCTGCGCCGCTCCACTTCCCGGTGAACACCGTCGATAGTGCCGAGCACCTCGAGGCCAGCCACACGTGTATGGAGAAGGCCCGGATCGTCGTCGAGAAAACCAACGACGAAATACTGCATGTTCGTCGCCGACATGAGGGTGCGGGCAAGCAACTCACCGGCTTCGTCGGCACCGACAATCAGAGCCGTGCGGACGGGCTTGCTCGTGAAGATCGGCCGCAACTCCTCCCTGATGCTCCGCCACAGGGCTCGGATGCCACCGATTGCGAGCACCGTGCCGGCCCAGTCGAGCACGAAGACACTCCGCGGCACCCGCTGAAACTCACCGAATCGGCCAGATGTCAGGAGCAGCGATTCCACCGACGTCAGCACGAGCATCGACAGCGTCGATGCCCAGACAAGGCTGGTCAGGTCGCTGAACGAGACCCGTCGCCATGACATGTGGCAATGGCCGAGGTAGTAGAAGATGCAGGTCTTGATCACCACGACGCCGAGGAGCGTGCGAGGAGAAAGCCACTTCCATGTCGAGCCAACGCTGAAATCATTGCGCAGGAAGAAGGCAAAGCTGAATACCAGGGCGAATAACAGCGCATGCAGGCATAGCAGCGCCAACGCCTTCTTGTTGATCCGCCGCAGCGGCCGGTGAAAGGACGTGAGTGAATTCATCCTCGATGACAACCCCGATGACAACCTCTATGCGGCCTTGAGTGCGGCCTTGAGTGCGGCATGTGACGGCAACCAAAAACGACTCGTGGGAACGGCTGTTCAGAGCCGCTCGAGGTCGATGTCCTCCAGTTCGATCGATGCACCCTGGTTGAGGAAGCGGACGGCCACGACGAGTCGCTCACCGCTCCGCCTCTTGACCACGGTGCCCTCGATCCCTCGCAGCGGCCCGCTTCGCACCCGCACGGGCTGACCTGCCTCGAGACGAGCCTCGGGGGTGAGCGGTTGATCGGTGTCGATGAGCCGTTTGATGTTTCGCAAATCGGCCACGAACGCTTCCGCATCGCCGATCGGGAGCCATCGCGCCACCGTATTGGTGGCCAACGCGGCCCGCCTTTGGTCGTCATCGACCAGGGAGAATACGTAGCCTGGAAAAAGTGGCACATAGGAAATCCGCGTCCGTCCTCCGGGCGATCGCAGCCGTCGCTTGACCAACGGCGAGTAGAACGGCACTGAGACCCCCTCGAGCTTCCGCATGAGATCCTTCTCGCGACGGGAGAGCGTGTAGAAGGCGACCCAACCACGGCCGTCGGCTGGAATCGGCTCCTCGAGCAGCGATCCGGGGAAGGTGTCTCGCTGTTTGGGGAGGATTGGCATGCCTGGGAGCCTGGGCAAAAAACCACACGCCCCGACGGAGGCAGGAGCGCACTCCGTTCTCGTGGGTGGTCGTGAGTCCGCCCGGGAAAAACTTGGGGCTGGAAAATCAACATCTCTCCTATCTTACGTTGTGGTGTGGCCGCTGTCGCCAAACCGAAAGTGGCCGTGACAAACGGGGCAAAGTTTTCCGGCAGACCGTGCCGATGAGAACGATTGGAGCGATCGTGCCGGTCGCAGGGACTTTGCATGCACACCGCGAGACACACGCAAAATCGCCGACCAAAAACCGCCCGAGGGCGGTTTGGCCGGAGCCTGCATGGAGCCTGCGTGACCCTGCTGATCGCCGCGACATCGTTGTCCAGCGGTTGCAGCATCTACGGCCGCCCACAACGAACCATGGCCCGTCAGGCGACGCTCGACGCCAACTGCCCACCTGAATCGGGCCGCATGCCTGCGAAGGAACTGGCGAAGGTCACGCTCCCGCCCTATGTGATCGAACCGCCCGACATCCTGCTCATCGACGCACTGCGCGTCGTGCCGAAGCCACCCTTTCGGATTCAGTCGTTCGACACGCTGCAGGTCATCGTAGAGGGGACGCTGCTCGAGCAGCCAATCAGCGGCCTGTACGTGGTGGAACCGGGCGGCATGCTCGATCTTGGCCCTTCCTACGGCAAGGTGATGGTCGGCGGACAGTCGCTTGAAGAGGCACAGGACGCCGTCTTTCGTCACCTGAAGCGAATCCTCCGCGAACCACAGGTATCGCTCACGCTGGCCCAGGCGGCCGGCCAGCAGCAGATCGCCGGCGAACACCTCGTGGGCCCCGATGGCACGATCAATCTGGGCACCTACGGCAACGTCTACATCACCGGCCTGACGCTTGCCGAAGCGAAGGAGGCCATCGAGGCACAGCTCTCGAAATACCTCGACGCGCCGCTCGTGAGCGTCGACGTGTTCAGCTACAACTCCAAGGTCTACTACGTGATCACGGAGGGAGCGGGCTACGGCGACAACGTGGCGCGGTTCCCCGTGACGGGCAATGAAACCGTGCTCGACGCGATCGCCGGCATCAATGGGCTCTCGCGGCTGTCGAGCAAAGATATTTGGATCGCCAGACCTGCCCCCTCGGGCGTAGGCTGCGATCAGGTGCTGCCGGTTGACATCGAAGCGATCATGAAAGGGGGCTCAACCGCCACCAACTACCAGCTTTTGCCCGGCGACCGGGTTTTCATCGCCCAGGACCCGTGGATCGCCTTCGACAGCATCATCGACAAAGTCACCGGTCCGTTCGAGCGGATCTTCGGATTCAGCCTCCTCGGTGTGCAGACCGTCCAGACGATCAACCGGCTCCCGTATGGATTCAACCCCAACTTCGGCGGCTTCTGCTGGGTGGCTCGCGAGGTCTACGGCGACGAAAACCCGAAGTGGCTGCTGTTCCGGGCGTGGCTGCTGACCGAAGCCCCGACCTGGCTGCGTGAACTCTACGCCGCTCACGGCGAGGCATTCGCGGCCTGGATCCACGACAAGCCGATCATGAAGGCGGCACTGAGGGTTCTCATGGATCGGGCCATCGCGGGATATGGCCTGCCTGAATGAGCTCTCCCGGCACCCGAACGTGGTACGGGGCTGCGGCGGATGGTATAGAGAAGAGACTGTCCCAACAGGAGAAGTCCGTCATGACGACCCGTGCCCCTCGAGCGACGAGAACAACGATGCAGGGCGTGGTACGCACGCTCGGCGTGGCTGCCATGGCAGGAGCGTTTGCCCTTGGCATTTCTGCGGCGAACGAAGCCTTCGCCCAGGGCCCCGTCGGAAACCAGGGGGGCGGGAGTACACCGTTTTCCAACATCAACCGTCGACCTTCCATGAGCCCCTACATGGGGCTGGCTTTCCAGGGCAACAACCCCACCACTGGAGGCACGCTTGGAGCCATGCAGGGACTCGTGCGACCGCAGCAGCAGCAATTCGCTCAACAGCAGCAGGCTGCACGCCAGTCACGGCAACTCAGCCAGCTGCAAGGACAGATGAGGAAAATCCAGCGGCCAGCCGGCGGTACGACCATCCAGACGATCCGCGCCACGGGGCACGCCTCGACCTACATGGACTTGTCGCACTTCTATCCGTCCGCACGGTAACCTTCCGTGGCCCACGCCAGCCGCATCGTTGTCGTGAGCGTCATCGCCGTATCGGCATGGGCAGCGACTGCCTGTGGGGGTGACGATGGTGGCGTTCCGCGGACGCCCGCAGAGACGGCCGAATCCCGCCCAACGATGCAGCAACTTGGGCCCGCCGCCGGCCCCGGCAAGCCACCTTCTTCCCCGGACCTCGTCAGGGCCCGCACCGAACTCCAACGTCGGTTCCGCGACCCGCTCGCGCACGCCGACACGGCGGCGGGTGCGCGCCTGGCCGCCGAAACCCTGCTCACCGCCGCCACCACGGAGAGTGACCGGGCTCTCAAATGGCTCATGCTCGACGAGGCGCGGAGGCTCGGCGAGGCCTCGGGGCAGGCCTCGCTGGTCAGCCGTGCGATCACGCAGGCATCGGCGTTTTACGACGTCGATGCGGTCGATATGGAGTTGCGTTGCCTGAAACAGATCCCGCTGCGTGGGCTCGACGCCCCTCGGGCCGCGAGCCTGGCATCGGCTGCGGAAGATATCGCCACGCGTGCCGAAGCCGATCGACGGATGGATAAGGCGGTTTCCGCCACGCTGCTCGCCTACCGTGCCTGGCAGCGGGCCGGCAACAAGGAGGCTGCACGTCAGGCCGCCGTCCGCCACGATGCCCTGGTACAGATGAAGAACCCGGTACAGATGAGAAACCCGGTGCAGATGAAAAAGTAGAGCCGTCTGCCTCTTCAGTCGAAGGGTCGACGTCGCTTTCTGGGAGTTGCCGGTTCTTTCGGTTCGGCAGCCGCGTCGCCAGCCGGTTTGTCCGGAGTGAGATTCGCTTCGCGGTCCTCCCCCGCTGGCTGATCGAGTGACTGTTCTTCCTGCTCCTGCCTCTCCCGCCAGGGCTTCTCGGCCTCGTAACTCGCCAGTTCGCCCGCCAGTTGAGTCTTCACTTCCGGCGAACTGTTCTCCGACTCGACCGCCTGTTTGCTGTACTTCCTGGCCTCCGCAAAATCACCCGTCTCGGCGTAACCGGCAGCCAATGTGCTGATGATGTGGGGCTGTTTCCAGGTCGTCTCCTCGCATGCCTTTCGCGCCAGCTCGATGGCCCGCTTGCCATCCCGGATCGGCTCGTCCGGCGATGTGGCCAGCAGCCACGCCAGATTGTTGAGGACGCCCGAGTCGTCAGGCTGCAACTCCAACGCCTTTTCCAGGTCGGCCCGGGCAGACTTGTGGTCGCCGATTGAAATCTCCGCATCGCTGCGGCCCCGCCAACTCGTGAAGTTCTTGTCGTCGAGTTCGATCGACCGTGTGAATCGCTTGATCGCCTGCCGCGGCTGCTTTGCCGCCAGGTAGAGCATGCCCAGCTGCCCGACGAGCACGGCATCGTCGGGCTTCTGCGACACCAGTTTGCGGAAATCGCTGATCGCCGCCGGGTAGTCGTTGCGTTCGGCGGCGATCAGGCCGCGAAGCTCGATGGCCGCCGGATGGTCGGGGTGCCTCGCGAGCACCCGCTCGAGATCCGCTGCCGCCCGATCAGAATCCCCTGCCTGCTGATGCATGCGGGCGCGGAGCACAAGCGGTACGACCTCATCGGGAGCGATGCGGATCGCCTTGTCGAGATCGGCGATCGCCTCAGGACGATCCCCCTGCATGGCCCGCACACGGGCCCGTTGCAGAAGCGCACCGGAGGATTCGGGGGCGAGTTTGATGGCACGGTCGAACGCCGCCTGGGCCGCCTCCAGCTTGTCGTCCATCATGAGCGACAGGCCGAGCGCCTCGTGGAGCGAGGCATCTTCGGGGTCCGCCTCGATGGCGGCCTCCAAGTCGCCGCGGGCCTTCTCGAATTCATCTGTGAGCAGGTGGAACAGGCCGCGTGTGCGGCGGATGTCCTTGTCTCGCGGCGCGAGTTCGACCGCCTTGTCGTAGTGCGACCCGCGCTCCTCGCGGTCATCCTCGTCGGCGGTATTGCCAAGCACGATGTGGGCCTGCGCCGTCTGCAACGTGTCGTCCGGAAGCAGCTCGATCGCCTTCGCGGCGGCCGTGCGGGCCCTTTCCCGGTTGCCGCCAGGCAGACTTTCGAGCTGCGCGATCATGAGTTGTGCATCGCCAAGCTTGGGGTCACGCTCAACAACCTCGTTGAGATCTCGCATGGCAAACGACCGCAGCCGCGGCCACTGCGGATCGGGGGGCTGCACCTCGTAGATCGCCTGCACGATCCGGCCGGCGCGATACATCAGCGTGTCGGTGTAGAGATCCTGGGCAAACTGCTGCTGGTCGGGTGCGAGCCCCTTCTTGATGGCCCGCTTGCAGAGGTCGAGCACGTGGGC
>JBIIMX010000422.1:0-3401 GCA_044337765.1 Pirellulales bacterium
CGTTCCCGCATCCCGGCCAGCCCAAAATGCCCCTGCGTCGGGCCCGCCTGGCTGCCGACCAGAAAGCCGGCGCCATCATCCCGCACCGCAGACGTGACCATGCCGGCCTCGCCGCTAGCCGTCACGGACATGGTGATCGTCTGCGGCTCTGCATGGTGCAAGGCGTTATGCAGCGCCTCCTGCATGACGAGCAGCAGGTTGCCGGCGATGAACGCCGGCAGGCGGTCGGCCACGGCATCGAATGAGAGATCGATGTGCGTCTCGTGGCCTGCCGAGTGGCGGTCGGCCAGTTCCCGCAGCGCCACGGAAAAGAGCCGGTCGTCGGTGGGGAGTGAGCGGAGCGACCAGACCGTGCTGCGAAGCTGGCCGGCCGCGTGGTCCACCATCTTTTGCGCCACGGAGAGATGGCCCCCAGAGCCCGCCGCCTCGCTCACGGTGCCATCGGCCCTGTCCGCATCTTCACGCCGCCGGCTCACCTCGCAGGCCTTGAGCTGAAAGCCGATGCCCGTCACGGTCTGCAGGATCGTGTCGTGGAGGTTCGCGGCCAGACGGCTCCGCTCGCGCAAGCCCACCTCGTATTCGAGGGCCGCCTCCCGTCGCGCCGTCGCCTCCGACACCGCCAGGGCCGTCTGTCGGGCCACTTCACGCCGCAAGAGCGTTACCCATGCCACCGACGCTG
This sequence comes from Pirellulales bacterium, assembly GCA_044337765.1. Lineage (GTDB taxonomy): Bacteria > Planctomycetota > Planctomycetia > Pirellulales > UBA1268 > CAMCQY01. The sequence continues at coordinate 680 of JBIIMX010000422.1, forward strand.
CCGCCAGGGCGACCACCAGCGCAGCAAGTGCCGCTGCCGCCAGCGCCAGCCGGCGGACCGTCCACCACGGGGCGGCGTGAACGACGACGATGTCGCCCGCACCACGAACGAGCAGATTCAGCTGTTCGAGCCGCGGGTGCGCCACCGTCAGGCCGCCGACCTGCTCGGCGGCAAGGTCGAGCCGCACAATTCCCGTCAGCTCCACCTCGGCACCCGGTGTCAGCCGCGGGCTGAGCCGCGACGGGACAGCGGTTGGCGGCAGTTCGGCGGCGAGTTGCGTGTCACCGTCGGCAAGCGAGACGAGCACACCCTCGGGCAGCGGGTTGATCGCCTCGACCAGCGCCCGGCAACGGACGAGCCGGCCGTCGTAGCTGCCCACCGGCGAAATCTCTCCGGCACGGTGGGAGGCCTCGTGGCTGGCGACGATCTCGCTCGGCTGAATCCGCAGGGGCTTCGGAGGGTCTTCGGTGGCGATCCGCCGAACCACCGCACCGACGATGCCCCCGATCCGCCGTCCCATGTCGAGAAAGCCTGCAACCTCCACGCGGTCGCCGGCGCGAAGCGGCTCGAACTCCGCCGTTTCGTGATTCGCCAGATCGACCCGCACGCCCCCCATTCCTTCCTGCAGGTAGAGGCTCTCGGCCGTGGCGAACGATACGACTCCCGCCGTCCGCAGACGATGGCCGCCGAGCGGCCGCACGCGAAACCGGGCGATCGCATCGAGGGGCACGAGGGGAGACTCGAACGGCGGCGCGGCGGGCGGATTGATCACCGTCAGGTCTTCCGGCCGGGGGATGCACAGCCGTGGCGCGATAAATTCTCCCCGGATGTTGCGAAACGCCGCGACCACGCCCGTTGCCAGCACCTCCGCATCGATCAGGCCCGCGGGATCGTCGGGAAACAGCTCTTTGGGCAGTTCGACGACCAGCCGGCGGGACGCGGCCTCGACGAGCAGCCGCCAGGACTCACCTGCCACCGTTCGATCCAGCCCTTGAACGACGCCGCGGAGTTCGACGCGCCGGTTGTCGTCGGCACCGCTGAAGAGCCTGCCCACGTCAGCGGGCACGGCCGAGGGCAGTTCGCCTGGCGACACCACTCTCGAAGAACCCGCGATGATCGTGGGTGCATAACCGCCAGGCTCGACGATGCCCTCCACCTCGACCACCGCGCCGAGAGGAATCTTGAGCCAGGCCTCGGTCAACGCCTGGTCAGTGACGTCGCGCGTCGACCGACGGGTGATGAAGATCGCATCCTCGCCATCCTGCAGCACGAGACTGTGGCTGCGGAGAAAGGTCGCCGTTCCCCGCACCACGGCGGGCCGGCCACGGCTAAGTTCCGTGATCGGCAGATCGAGCACGGCGGCGATCGACCGCATCGGCTCGGGCGACGCGGCGCGGGCCGGCATGCCGAACAAGGGCAGGACCGCGAGCACAACGACGAATGGCAGCGACGGGCGGGGCATGCCTTCAGTGTAGTGCGTTCGCCGACGTTCTACCGCCCCCGGCTTCAACCTGCAGCGGCCGAATTGGAAGACGAGCCCGCTCAGCCCGCCCGGGCATCTGTGTTCAACGGCTCGACGGTGGCCACGTGGAACATCGGGCAGATCCTGAACTCGGCAGGCATGCCGTCGTCAGCGATCTCGGTGCCCACCAGAATGTCGTTCTTCGTGACCCACGCCATCTCGGGATGACGCACCTCATACGATTGGCCGCTCGACATGACCAATCGAAACGGCCTGAACGGCTGCTGCCGCAGCAGTTCCCGAAACATCATGGTTGTCATGGGCCTCTCCATTCCGTCTCGACACGTGTGCCGTCCCGGTTGTGCGAATGTATACGCTCGTACACACGCCCGTCAAGAAAGCTGACCGTTCACCCACGACAAGAAGCCCCGGGCAGCTATTGTCCTTTCGTACAATAGTCGCCGTATCTGGAATCCTGTGTCATGAGGCCGGCAATCCCCCGTGACATAGGAGAGTTCCACCGTGACTGGTTCCCTTCAGGCTCGATCCCGGGCCATCTTGGTGGCCCTCCTCCCGGCCCTGGCCCTGGTCGCCTCCCCTGCCCTCGCGGCTGAAACGCGGTCGTTCACGATTCACGAGCCATTCGGTCTCGCCTGGGGCCCAGACCGGATCGACGAGGCGGTCGAGTTTCCCTCCGGTGCCGTCACCCCGCAGGGCGTGGCCCTCGCCGATGCTGCGGGCAAGGCCGTGCCCGTGCAGATGAGCGACATCGAATTCTGGCCCGACAACACGAGCGTGAAGAAGGCGACCATCTCTTTCATGGCTTCGCTCGCCCCCGACCAGACCGCCACGTGGAAGCTCACCGCCGGTACGCAGGCCGTGCCGCAGGCTGGCGAGGTGAAGGCGGAACTGAAGGGCAGCACGATCGAGCTTACCAACGCGAAGACCGGCATCCGGCTCGTCGGCGGCAAGCAGGAATTCAAGGAACCGCAGGCCAACGACAAGCGGCCCGCGCCGATTCAGGGCGTGCGGCTGCCGAATGGAAAATGGATCGGCAAGGGGGCGTGGCAGACCGACCTTCCTTGCACCGGCTACTCGGCCGAGATCACCGCGAGCGGCCCCGTCTTCGCGCGGGCGAAGCTCCGCTACGACTTCGAGGGCGGCACGTTCTATGCCGCCACGGTCGAACTCAACGCCGGCCAGGACCTCGCCATCGTCAGCGAGGAGTACAACCTCTCCGAGGGCAAGCGCTACCCGATG
>JBIIMX010000423.1:0-3397 GCA_044337765.1 Pirellulales bacterium
CGGCTGTCCCTCGGTGACAAGGACCAGGCGGGCATCGACGACGGTGGCGAGCGGTGCCGCCCAGAGTGTTGGCACAAGCCGGCCGGCCATGCGGATGACGGCCGGCCCGGCGAGAGCCGCGGCGGCCGCCAGCATCACGCCGCACACGACTACAGCGGCGGTCCAGAACCGGTTTGGCGAGGTTCTGCCAGCCGTTCGCACGGGGCCGGGGGCCGCCGCCACAGCGGCATAGCCCCAGTGCAGCGACGAATGCAGCCGCATCAGCAGGCGGAACTCCCGCCGTAATTCTGCGGAGTCGGTCAGCAGCCGCACGAGCCGCCGCTCGTCTTCCTCCGACTGCAGGCCGTCGGCCACCCGGTTGAAGAGTGTCTCGAGTTCCATGTTCATGCGTAGGACTCCTCAGCCAGCGTTTTCATGACGCAAGCGAGCAGTGCCCGCCGGATCCGGCGCAGCATCTCCGAGAGGGCCTTTGGCGAGGTGCGCCGGGCGGCGGCCATCGCGTTGACCGATGCGTCTGGCTCATACCGACTGGCGATCAGAACGCGATGATCGGCCGGCAGTTTCTCAATGCAGGCCGAAAGCGCGACACGCTGGGCGTCGCATTCCAGTGACTCGGCGAGAGCCTCGCTGGCCAGGAGTTCGAGCAATTTAGGCTCGATCAGGAGCGGCAGCCGATTGCGCCGCTTGAGCCACGCCATCGCTTGCAGTTGCGCGAACCGCATCGCCCATGCCAGAAAATCTCGGGAATCGTCGTATTGTTCGGCCTTCTGCCAGAGGACCAGGTTCGTCTCCTGCAGCACGTCGTCGGCCTCCGCTAGATTCCAGACGACGGAACAGATGAACGCGTGCAGTTGCCGCTGGCTGCGGGCGAATTCGGAGATGAATCGGGCTGACGCATACATGAAAATGGTTCCCTGCCATTGGTGGGTTAGCTGGCGCCCGCAGAATCCCACGCGACCGCATGCAGGCGGGGGTTTTCTCGTGTTTTCGCGTATTGTGGCCGATCGAGGGCACCGTGGGATTTCGCATGTCGTGGCTAACCCGATCCCGAGGGGCGTGCGCCGTGAACTCACGGGCACGCCTGGAGCACTTGCCCTACTGGATGGGGTTCAGTCACGGCGGACGTGCAGGAATTCTGCGGAGCAGACTCGGCAATGACAGGTTTTTCCTTCGCACGACCGGTTGATTTCAGGCTGTTGTGCCGCGGGCTCTCCCAGGCAGCACTGGCCACCGCGTTGGTCTGTCTACGTTGCCCGGAGGTGCCAGGGGAGAATCCGCAGCCAAACTTGAACATCGCCCAGGTGCGCCCCCTGGCGCGGATAGGGCTGACCGCGAAGGCGCCAGTGATCGACGGCTCGCTCGCAGACGGGGAGTGGCACGGGCTCCACGTCTCCCGCTTCGTGGCCCAGAGCGCCGGCGGCAAGGACCTGCTGCAGCCGCGGGAGGGGAGCTATGACCTCGCCTGCGACGGGGAGACGCTCTTCATCGCCGTCCAATCGGCCGTGCACCCCGTACTGGGGCCGCTTGCCAAACACAAGCCGCTGCCCAACGACGGCACGGTGAGCGAAGTAATCTACGACGACTCGATCGAACTCTGGTTCGACACCGCGCCGGGCACGTCGGCCGGAAACGTCTACACGATCGACGTCAACGGGCTCGGCGCGGTCATGATGAAGTCGACCGACAAGCAGGATGGACTCCAGAACACGAGCTGGCGGCCGGGGGGATTCAAGCAGGCGCATGCCTTGAAGGACGGCATCTGGACGGCTGAGTTTGCGATTCCGCTCAGGTCGCTCGGCGTCGATGACCCCGGCAATCCACTGGGACTGCGGGTCTGCCGGAATTTCAAGCACCCGTGGGATCAGTCGCGAGGCGAGCCGAACGTGGTGGCGTTCGACTCGCCGGAGACGATGAGCCGCATCTCGTTCTCGCCCAACGCGCCGCATCTCCGCGAACTGGGGTTCCAGGATGCCGACGGCATCCGCGTGGCGGTCGAGGTGACCAATCCGGGGGAAGCTCCGATGGCCGTCGCCGGGCGGCTTGCTGGTAACGCCGAGTCGCAGCCCCGCTACGGCAAGGATTTCGTCGAGACGCTCGCTGCCGGAGCCACGAGCACCTGGGAATACCGCACGGAATTCTTCTCGACGGCCGGCTACCTGGCCCTCGCCGAGATCAAGGTGACTAGCGCCGATGGCAAGGAAGTCTTCTACCATCGCGACGTGAAGTGGCAGACGCAGCCGGGGCGGGTCTGGGACAAGGCGGCCACGGCAAAGGCCGAGGATGCGTTCGACTTTCGGATCGGCTGGTATCCCACGCCACAACTTCTGCACTGTCGCGCCGACTACACGGCTTTCAAAGACCGTGGGAAGGTGGAGTCGTTGCGGGTCGTGGTCACCGACCTCGCCTCGGGCGACGTCGTGGCGGAGAAGACGCTGCCCGCAGCGGCGGATGCGGTCGTCGATGCCCAGATCGAACTCCCGGCACTTGGGGCGGGCGACTTCCAGGCCGGGCTCTTCGTCGATACGGAAGAGTCGGCGTCGAAGGCGGTGAAGACGCTCGCCTTCGAGCACGCCACCGACTTTCCCTGGATCGGCGAACGAATCGGGATCAGCGAGGAGGTGATTCCGCCGTTCACGCCAATCGAGGTTGACGGTAACGAAGCCGCCGTGATCCTGCGACGCTACACGTTCGGGTCAGCGGGCCTGCCCGAGCAGATCACGAGCCTCGAACGCAATATCCTCGCCGGCCCTGTGCGGCTCGAATCGGTGCAGGATGGTAAGTTGGTCGTCGCCTCGGGAACGATGACGATCCCGGAGCGGCTCCCGCACCGTGCCACGGCCAAGGCCTCGTGGCGGGCCGGTGCGCTCGCCGGCGCGACGACCACGGAACTCGACTACGACGGCTGCCTGAAGGTCGTACTGCGGGTCTTGCCCACGGACGGAAAACTGATCGACGCGCTCGACCTCGTCGTGCCGCTCGTGGATCGGGAGATGCCGCTCATGCACGCCTGCGGCGACGGCCTGCGGATCAACGCGGCCGGGGCGATCAAGGCCGGGCAGGGAACGGTCTGGACGAGCGACACCGCCGGCCGCAACGATCTCGTCGGCACGTTTCTGCCGTATCTCTGGGTGGGAGGCGAGGATCGCGGCCTGTGTTGGTTTGCAGCAAGCGACCGCGACTGGGTCGTCGATCCTCAAGATGCCGTCTCCGGTCTGACCCTCGAGCGCAACGGCGACACGCTCAACCTCCGCGTGCGGCTGGTGCAGGTGCCGACGACTCTTGACCGCGAGCACGTGATCACCTTCGGCCTCATGGCCACGCCCGCCAAGCCGATCACCGCTCCGGCGGGAGGTAAACATTCGGGCCAGGCTGATTGGCGGGACATCGAGTTCGGCTT
>JBIIMX010000061.1:0-12928 GCA_044337765.1 Pirellulales bacterium
TGCGAGAAGGAACGCCCACGGGCAGGTGGCGTTTGCGAGCCTTGCGGAACTGCCCGCCCTGATCAGGGGAGCAGGCCGCCTCCCCGTCGGCGGATCGGTGCTGAAGGCCGCCTAGGCCTCCTGCAGGCGGCTCACCGCCGAGACTTCTCCATGATCGTCCAGCTCATGTAGGCCAGGATCCCGCTACTGAGAAGAAAGCCGATGTCGTTCAAGATGCTGACCCGCTGAAACGGGAACCCCGCCGCCAAGTCGGCAAGAAACAGGATCGCGACGAGTCCAGACATAACCATCCCGACAAACGGCATCACTTTTAACACGGGGTCTCTACCTCCTGCACACGGCCCTTTTCACTAGGTGCACCTCTCTTACGATATCGGCTGTGCCGCGGGATGCCACAGCCATGCAGCCCGCGGCTTCCTTACGCCCGTGTCGGCCTGCCTGACCAGATCGAGCCGAACAACCACAATCAGCCTGGCCAGCCAGCCCCGACGCCCCCCGGAGTCTTTGCAACCGTGGCCCAGCACGCCCCCCACCGCCGAACCGCCGTCTACACCGGCTCCTTTGATCCGATCACCCTCGGCCATCTCGACGTAATCCAGCGGGCCAGCCGGATCTTCGACGCGATCGTCGTCGGCGTCGGCATCAACCCCGAAAAACAGCCCATTTTTTCACTGGCCGAACGCGTGCAACTCGTCAGGGACTCGGTTGCCGACCTGGGCAACGTTCGCGTCGAGTTGTTCAGCGGGCTGTCGGTGGCTTTCGTCCGGGAGCAGGGGGCGCACGTGCTCCTGCGGGGCGTCCGGTCGCTGACTGACATCGATGCGGAGTTCACCATGACACTGGCCAACCGGAAGCTCGATCCAGAAGTGGAAACGGTCTTTTTGATGGCTGATGCGCAGTATTCGCACATCTCCTCGTCGCTGCTCAAGCAGATCACGCCGCTGGCCGACGACGAGGCATTGCTCAAGTTCGTGCCACACCCGGTCGTGGCCCCACTACGTCGCACCCTCTCCGGCCCGGCGTGACCGCTGGTCCCCGGACACGCTCCACTCGCACGGCGGCTCGGCGACCGCGTCGGGGATGACGGTGCGCTCTATGCGCCGAGGCGCCTGACGCTCGCTTCGGTGTCCGGGGAGCCCGCCCTCGTCAACTGCATGGCAGGATGCCATGCGCAGCACCAGCAAACTGCGTTTGCCAAGAAAAAACAGCACGATGCTGTGTTTTTCGTGAAGTCAGTTGACGTTTTGGCCGCCCACCTCGAAGTGTTGCCGGAGATAGCGGGCCCGCTCGATGTTGCGATCCTTCGTGTCGAGTTCGATTCCGCGAAGCTTCTGCAAATGGGCGGGCTGTGTGCGAATCAGGAGCGAATTGATGTCGGCAATCTTGACATCGCCGATCAATCCCAGGAGCACGCCCATCCTCACCCGTGACAGGAGCTGCATCGTCTCCTCGGCACTGATCGTCTGGGCGGTCCGCAGAATGCCGTAGGCACGGCTCACCTGGTCGTGCACATTCTGCTCGGTTTCGCGAACGAGAAACTCCCGGGCCCGCCGCTCGTAGTCGATCAATACGGGCACCACATCGCCCACCTGCTCCACCAACTCCTCTTCCGACTTGCCGAGCGTGGTTTGGTTGGAGATCTGGTAAAAATCGCCCATCGCCTGCGACCCCTCGCCATAGAGACCGCGAACCGCGAGCGAGATCTTATGCAGGCTGCGAAACACCTTGTCGATCTGCCGGGTGATCACCAGCGCCGGGAGATGCAGCATCACGCTCACGCGGATGCCGGTGCCGACATTGGTGGGACAGGCCGTGAGATAGCCGAACCGGGGGTGGAATGCATAGGGCACGACCTGCTCGATCTGCTCGTCGACCACCTTGATCTGCTCCCAGACGCCGCGGAGGTCGAGGCCGCTGTGGATGCACTGGATGCGCAGGTGGTCCTCTTCGTTGATCATCAGGCTCACCTGTTCGAGCTGGTCGATCGCCACGCTCCGGGCCCCCTGGGCGTCGGCGTGCTCCCGGCTGATCAGCTGCCGTTCAACGAGGAACTGACGGTCGATCTCCTCGAGCCCGCCCACGTCGATCGACTCCAGGTTTTGCCCCACCGGCGCGGAGGCGATCCGCTCCCGGAGGAATCGCTCGATGTCGGCACGATCCTGCTCGGAAGCCCTGCTGACGAACGGATATTGCGGCAGGTTACGGGCCAGCCGCACGCGGCTGCTCATCACGATGTCTGATTCGGGTCCGGTGCCGCGGAGCCATTCACCGATCGATTGCGCAAGCATGTCAAGTTTCATGGTCTGCATGGGGGAAGGCCGTGAGGCGTTCCGTCACTCCTGTCGCTCCGGGCGGGCGGGGGGAATCCAACGGTCTTCGATCGACCGGATGGCATCGCGATTTTCCTTGGCTTTTTCATAGTCTTCGCGGACTATCGCCTCCCGCATCTCCCGGCGGAGCCCGATCACGCCAGTGAGTTCGTCCGTGCCGGCCATCGCCGCGGCCTCAGCCGTCTGCGGAGACCTCGACGGCCTGCGGCCGGTGTGCTCGGTCGCACCGTGGATGTTCGCGATCAGCGGCTCCAACTCTTTGGCGAATTGAACGTAGTCGTGTGGGCACCCCAGCCGCCCTTGGTTGCGAAACTCGAAGAACGTGATGCCGCACATGTCGCAGGCCTTCTGATCGAGCGCCGCGAGTTCGTCGGCTGTCTGTCCGACGCCCAATGGACCGGCAGCAACGCCAGATGCGGCGCCGCTCTCGAGTTCATCGGCGGGGCCTGCGCCCCCCTCGGCTTGGTTGAGATAGACCCTGGCATGATCCTCGCAGAGGTGGAGTTCACGGACCGAACCTGTTTCCAGTTCCGTGATATGGAACACCGCCTGCTTTTCGCATTGCTGACACTTCATGGCCGATCTGTCCTGCCTGGAACCCGCCTGGACGTCGTGACGCTGCGATCTGCTTCGATCGCCTCACTGGAATCCGCCCATGAATCATAGCGGCCCGCCGGCAGAAGGTCGCCCTCGGCGTCGCGGCACGCCGCAAACCGCCCGCCGCATCCGTTTCCCGCGGGCTTGTTGCCCGCAGGGAACTGAAGATACTGTGTGCTGATTTCCCCGGCAGCCGCCGCCCCAGAGTGTCCATTCGCCCATGTCGCACCTCCCGGACCGGCAACGCTTTGATGCCTTGGCGCAGACCCATCGTCTCGTACCCGTCTACCGCCGGCTGTTTGCCGATGGCCTGACACCTCTCTCGGCCTTCGCACGAATCGACGCGGGGGAGTCGGCCTGCCTGTTCGAAAGCGTCGTCGGTGGTGAGAAGGTCGGCCGCTACAGCTTTCTCGGAGCCGAGCCCTTCCTGCGGTTCGAAGCCTTCGGCCCGCGGGTGCGGATCACTCGGGCCGGATCGGACGCGGTGGAGGAGTTCGAGTCGTCCGATCCGCTCTCAGACCTCGAACAGCGCATGGCCGTTCACCAGCCGGCACGGCTGCCGGAACTCCCGCCGTTCACCAGCGGCGCCGTCGGATATGCGGCCTACGATTCCGTGCGCTACGCGGAGCGACTGCCACATCCTCCGGTCGATGACCTGCATCTCCCCGATCTCTGCTTCGCCTTCTACGACCGTCTGCTTGTCTTCGATAACGTCACCAAGTCGCTCGACATCGTGGTCCTCGCCCATGTCGATGACAGTTCGCCTACTGCCGCTGCCAGCGGCTACGCAGCAGCCTGCGGCCGCATCGACGCCACCATCGAGCAGTTGTTCAGGCCGGCCCCCTGGCCGCCGGCGGCCGACATCGGCCCGCGGCGGGAACCAAACTGCCTCACAGACGGCACCGCCCGGGCAGCATCGACCAGGGAGCAGTTTCTGTCCGCCGCCGAGAAGGCCATCGAATACATTCGCGCGGGCGACATCTTTCAGGTCGTACTCAGCCGTCGCCTGGAGATGCCTTTCACGCTGCCGCCGCTCGAACTCTATCGAACGCTGCGGGTCGTGAATCCCAGCCCGTTCATGTTCTACCTGCGGACACCTGCCGCCACGCTCGTGGGCAGTTCGCCCGAGATCATGGTCCGCGTGGTGGACGGTCAGGTAACGGTCCGTCCGCTTGCGGGCACCCGTCCCCGCGGCAAGACGCCGGAGGAGGACCAACTCCTCGCCGAGGGGCTGCTCGCCGATCCCAAGGAGCGAGCCGAACACGTGATGCTCATCGACCTCGGCCGCAACGACGTGGGCCGCGTGTCGAGCATCGGCTCGGTGGTGCTCAGCGACGTGATGTCGATCGAGCGCTACAGCCACGTGATGCACATCACGAGCAACGTCACAGGCGAGCTTGCCCCCGGCACGACGGCGTTCGACGCCCTGCGGGCCTGCCTGCCGGCGGGCACGGTCTCGGGTGCCCCCAAAATCCGGGCCATGCAGATCATCGACGAATTGGAGCCTCGCAAGCGCGGGCCTTACGCCGGGGCCGTGGGGTACATCGACTTCAGCGGCGCGATGGACACCTGCATCGCCCTGCGGACGGTGGTGATCACCGGCGGCAAGGCCTACGTGCAATCGGGCGCGGGCATCGTGGCCGACAGCGTGCCGGAGAGCGAGTTCCAGGAAACCCTCAACAAGGCGAAGGGTTTGCTCGTGTCGCTTGAGATGACGGCGGAGCGGCTGCGGACGGCGACGCCAACCACGCGGTGACGACACGAGTCGACGGACATGCGGAGTGCCTGGAGTCGAATGACCCCATGATTCGATGCGACAGGGTGATCGTCGAACGCTTTGGGCAGATGGTGATCGACCGGCTCTCTCTCGAGATCGGAGCAGGCGAGACACTCGCCGTCATCGGCCGGTCGGGGGCAGGAAAGACCACGCTGCTCGAAGCGATCGCCACCGCGATCCCCACGCGGGGAGGCGATATCGAACTTGCCGGCCACTCCGTCCGCCGTGATCCCGATGCCGTACGGGCCCGCATCGGCTACGCGCCGGCGCACCTGTCCGCATGGCCGGCCGTGCGGGCGGACGAGTTCCTGACGCTCTTCGCGAGATCGGCCGGCCTCGGAGGCCGAAGCCTCGACGAGGCGGTGGCACGGGCACTCGACCTGGCGGGCTTGAGCGGCAAAGGCGGCGCCTCGCTCGAGAGGCTGACTGACGGACAGGCAAAGCTCCTGCTCATCGGCCGGGCGCTGCTGCATGCTCCCGACGTGCTCATTCTCGACGATCCCTTCGGCAACCTCGATCCGCTGCAGCGGCAGTCGATCGAGCGGCTGATCGGCGACATGCAGATCGGCGGCCGCACCGTCATCGCCGCGTTGGACGACGCCCACGCGGCTGACTGCTTCACCCATCTGGCATTGCTCTCGGAGGGCCGGCTGCTGCGTGACGGGCCGGCAACGTTCGCGGCATTTGCCGGCGGCCGTGCCTGGCGCTACCGAATCCATTGCCAAGGGCAGGCGGAGGCGGCCGCCCGCGTGGTCGGGCGACTGGCCGACGCGGTTGAAGCCTGCGACGCCAACACCCTCGACTGCTCACTGCCGGCCCGCTCGCTGATGGGTGAGAAGGATGCGGCGCGGCCCATCGCGACCGTCATCGAGACGCTCGTGCGAGCGGGGATCGCCGTGGAATCAGCCGGACTGCATCCCCACTGGACCGTGCAACTGCTCGAGCAGATGGTTTGACCGAGCCGCCGCGCAGTCCCGCGATGGTCACTCGCCCCAGGCGCGGCGGACCTCCGCGAGCCCCGCGACGCAGACGTCGTATTCATGGCTGAGCCGCTCGAGCAGGAGCCTTTCGGCCGCTGCCTCTTCAGGCTCCAGCGTGCTGGCAATCCAGTAGGCCCGCTTGCCGGCCAGACGGTAATCGATCTGTTGCACGCGCCGTAATGCCTCCGGATAGAGGCCCGTCCAAAAGAGCGTGTAGTCGCCGATATGCCGATAGTCATCCACGGCCGCGTCGGGCAGAGGCTCCGGCACACCCCCCAGCATCCGCGTGACATCCTCGCCCGCGACCACGTCCACAGTTGGCAGCGGCTGCAGGCCTTCAGCCCGGATGAAACGCACGAGCAACGTGGAGACATACTCCACCAGAGGTGGGTCGACCACGCCCAACTGGCCGTGGAACGCATGCTCGGCGAGACCGTGAAAAAAGCGGTCAAGATCGGCCGGATCGCGGGCGGAAAACATGCTCGAGCAACCTCCTTGGGCCCTCACACGCTCATGCTGACGACTTCAAATTATAGCGACGTCTTCGGCCGCGCAGCCGCAGCACTGGCGAGGTCGCTGACGTAGCCCTCGAGTCCTCGCAGGAACGCCTCCCGGGGCTGGTTTGCCGCCTCGGCCAGATGCCGTACCAACGCCGAACCTACGATCACGCCGTCGGCCACGCGAGCGACCGCGCGTACGTGCTCGGGGCTCGAAATCCCAAATCCCACCAGGATCGGCACATCGGTCTTGGTCCGCAGCCACTGCACCCGCTCGATCAGTCCGGCTGGCAATTCCGTGCGTGCGCCGGTGACACCGGCCACCGCCACGCAGTAGAGAAAGCCGGTGGATTTGCGGGCGATTGCCTCGGCCCGTTCCGGCGGAGTGGTGGGCGTGACGAGTCGGACGAGCGCCAGGCCCGCCTGACGGCAGGCCGCATCAAGCTGCTCCGATTCTTCGATCGGCAGATCGGGCACGACAAAACCCGACAGGCCCGCCGCCTGCGCATCGGCCACGAAGCGGTCGATGCCGCGGCGGAAGATCAGCGAATAGCTGGCCATCGCCAGAATCGGCATCCTCACCCGCCGCGTTGCCGTCCGCGACAGCTCGAAGAGCCGTTCCAGCGTGAAGCCGCCAGCCAAAGCCCGCGTGTAGGATGACTGGATGACGGCCCCGTCGGCGATCGGGTCGCTGTAGGGCACACCCAGTTCGCACAGCGATGCCCCGGAGCGGTCCAGCGACTCGAGCACGGCGAGCGTCATCTCCATGTCGGGGTCACCGGCGGTGACAAACGGCGCCAGGGCGGCCCGACCGTCACGCTTGCAGGCTGCAAACATCTCCGCAAGCGCGGCGACTTTCGAGAGACTGGCGACCGCGGTATCAGCCGACATGTATCTGTCTCCTCATTGGGTACGTCGAGCAAAGTCGCGAGTGGAGGGGATGGGCACTAGGTCAAGAACGCACTGGGTCAAGAACGCACTGGAGCTGAATTTTGCTCCAAGAAAGGAAGCCTGACACGGAAAGGAAGACTGACACGATCGCTCAACCCGTTGCCCCCGCCAGGCCCCGCAGCCTGGCGATCTCGGCGGCGTCCTTGTCGCCCCGGCCCGACAGGCAGACGACGAGAATCTCTTCGGAGGAACGGCGACCGGCCTCCTGCACGGCCCACGCCAGGGCATGAGAGGTTTCGAGTGCGGGCAGGATGCCTTCCCGCTGCGCCACGATGTCGAAGGCATCGAGCGCCTCGGTATCTGTCACGCTCGTGTATTCCACCCGGCCGGCATCCCGCCAGTAGCTGTGTTCCGGGCCCACACCCGGATAGTCGAGGCCGGCCGACACGGAATGCACGTCGGACGTCTGGCCGTCGGCATCCTGCAACACATAGCTCAGGCTGCCGTGAAGGATGCCGGGGCTGCCATAGCTGAGGCTGGCGGCATGATCTCCCGGCTTTCCGGAGCGGCCGCCCGCCTCCACGCCCACGAGCCGCACATCGCGGTGGTCGACGAAAGGATAGAACATGCCGGCGGCATTGCTGCCGCCGCCCACACAGGCCACCACGGTGTCGGGCAGGCGGCCGAGTTGGCGGCGGCACTGGTCCACGGTCTCGCGACCGATCACCGACTGGAAGTCGCGGACGATCCGCGGAAACGGATGCGGGCCGACGACCGAGCCGATGATGTAGTGCGTGTTCTCGACCGAGCCCATCCAGTCCCGCATCGCCTCGTTGATCGCGTCGCGGAGCGTCCGCGATCCGCTCTCCACCGGCCGGACCTCAGCCCCCATGAACCGCATGTTGCGGACGTTGGGTGCCTGCCGCCGCACGTCCTCGGCGCCCATGTAGACGACGCATTCGAGCCCGAAGCGTGCGCAGGCGGTGGCAGTGGCAACGCCATGCTGTCCGGCGCCCGTTTCGGCGATGATCCGCCTCTTGCCCATGCGGATGGCGAGCAGCCCCTGGCCGAGCGTGTTGTTGATCTTGTGGGCGCCGGTGTGGCTGAGGTCCTCCCGTTTGAAGTAGATCTGCGCACCGCCCGCGAGTTCGGTAAGCCGCTTGGCGAAGAGCAGGGGGGTGGGCCGCCCGACAAACGCCCCCAACAATCCATCGAGTTCTGCCGTGAAGGCCGGATCGGCAATCGCCTCGTGGTAGGCCTGCTCGAGTTGCTCGAGCGCGGCCGAGAGCGTCTCGGGAACATACCTTCCCCCAAACCGGCCGAAGCGGCCGAGGGCGTCTGGCACCTGCGAAAGCGGAGGCAAAGCGGTCGAGGTCGCTGGCGTCATGGTCGTGGTGGTCGCTGGGGGGTGGGAACAGGCGAACTGCTGCTGCTCGATTGTAGCCTGCCACGGCACTGCTACCATCGCGTACCAGGTGAAGCATGCCGGAATTACCCGAAGTGGAGACGATGCGACGCGGGATCGCGCACCTGTCCGGGCTGCGGATCGGCTGCGTCGCATTTCCTCGCGGCACGGTGAGGCCAATCTCGATGCAGCCCGGGCCGCAGGGGATGCAGCGGCGGCTCACCGGGCGGACGATCGCCGCGGTGCAGCGGTTCGGCAAACGGCTGGCCATCGAGCTTGAGCAACGCGGGCGAACACCCCGCGAGTGGCTGGTGATCGAGCCGCGAATGACCGGTCTGATGCTCGTGGCCGATCCGCCGACACCCGCCCACGTGCGGATGGAGATCGGGCTCGATTCGCGGCGGCATCCCCGCCTCATTTTTTGGGACCGGCGGGGCCTCGGCACGATCCGCCTGCTCGACGCGGCCGGCCTCGCCGCCGCCTGCGGGCCCGACCGGCTCGGCCCGGACGGACTCGCCATTACGGCCGCCGAGCTTCTCGCAAAAATTGGTGACTCGCGCCGCGCCGTGAAGGTTGCCCTGCTCGACCAACGCGCGGTGGCGGGCATCGGAAACATCTACGCTGCAGAGATCCTGTTCTCGGCAGGCATCGATCCGCGGGTGCCTTGCCGTCGCCTGACGGTCGCCCGCTGGGAGCAGATCGCGGCTGCGGCGCGGGATATTCTGGCCGAGGCCGTCCGTCTGGAGGGCTCGACGATCACGGACGAAACCTACAAGACCGCCGACAATCGCTCCGGCCGGTTCCAGCTGCAGCACTGCGTCTATGGGCATGAGGGGAAGCCGTGCCGCAGGTGCGGCAGTTCGATCCTGCGGATCGTTCAGGCACAGCGATCGACGTTTTTCTGCCCGCAGTGTCAGTGGCACCACCAGCGTCGATGCCGTAGGCTTTCCTGAAGTCTGTTCTATCGACGATTTCGCTGGAGACATGGCCATGCCGACGCTGAAGCACTCCCTGTCACGCCGTCGTTTCATCGTCGGCACGCTCGGCGGCACGGCGGCCAGCCTGGCCGCTCCCACGGCGGTCACCCGTTTGCTGGCCGACGAGCCGCAGGCCGTCGTCGGAGGAACTGCCGGAATCGAGCAGTCGTCCGAGACGCTCGCAGGCCTGCTGCATGCCTCGCTGTCCCCGGCACAAAAGGAGAAAGTCTGCTTCGCGTGGGATCACGTGCATCCCCGCTTCGGCCTGCTTCGCACCCGCGTCGCCAACAATTGGAACGCCACGGAGCCCGACGTGGCGGGCGACTTTTTCACCGGTGAACAAAGGCGGCTGATCCGGGACATCTTCGAGCAGCTCATCGCGCCTGAGTGGCACGCCCGGTTCGACAAGCAGCTCGAGGACGACACGGGCGGCTTCGGCCATGGCCAGTCGATCGCCCTGATCGGCGAGCCCGGTTCAGGCCGCTTCCAGTTTCTGCTCACCGGCCGCCACATGACGCTGCGGTGTGACGGCGACTCGGCCGAGCACGTGGCCTTCGGCGGCCCGATCTTCTACGGCCACGATACCGGGGCAGACACGGAGGAGCCGAACCATCCAGGCAACGTCTTCTGGTCGCAGGCGGTGGCGGCCAACGGCGTATTCGGCATGCTCGATGGCAGTCAGCGGTCCCGGGCGCTCGTCGATACGTTGCCCCGCGAAAACGCCGTCGCCTTTCGGGGCCGAGCCGCGACGCCGCCGGGCATCGCCCTGACCGATCTCTCCGCCGACCAGCGAGCCGAAATGGATCGCGTCCTCGGGTTGCTGCTCGAGCCGTTTCGCGGCAGCGATCGGGCCGAGGTGATGAAGTGCCTTGCCACCCAAGGCGGGCTCGACGCCTGTCGGCTGGCGTTCTACCGGCAGGGTGACCTCGGGAACGACGGCATCTGGGACTGCTGGCGGCTGGAAGGCCCCTCCTTCGTCTGGCACTTCAGGGGTTCGCCGCACGTGCATGTCTGGGTGAACATCGCCGACACGCCCGCCATCGTCACCAACGCCTGACGTGCCGGGGAATCCTCCGCGGTCCCAAGGAACTGGAATTCGCTTCCGAATGACAGACTGCTGCATCATCGGCGGGGGCATCATCGGCCTATCGATCGCACGCGAACTCGCCGGCCGGGGGCTCTCGGTGCGGGTGCTCGCCCGCGATGCCCGCCGCGACACAGCCTCCTGGGCGGCTGCGGGCATCTTTCCGCCGGCCCCCGACCATCGCCACGCGACGGCCAACGAACGGTTCACGGCCTTTTCCGACCGCCTGCACAGGACATGGGCCCAAGAGCTGCGCGACGAGACGGGTATCGACAACGAGCTCCAGCAGTGTGGTGGCCTCTATCTGGCCGCGGACAATCAGGCTGCCGGTCTGCGCGAGGCCCGAGCCTCCTGGCTCGCCAAGGGGGCACGCTGCGACCAACTGACGCCCCTCGATGTCGCCATGCACGAGCCGGCTCTGCGGTCTGCCGTCGAACAGGGGCACATCGGGAGCGGCCTGCTCCTGCCTGAGGAAATGCGGATCCGCTCTCCACGGCACCTCGAAGCGCTCGCTCATTCGTGTCGGATCCGCGGCGTGGAGATCACACCGGCGGCCGAGGTGCGTGCGATCGACGTCCGTGCCGGCCGGATCGCAGGAATTCGCTTCAGCCGTGGGGAGGATGGTTCGGCGACCGAATGTGCGCAGGCGGAATTCTATTGCCTTGCCGCCGGCGCCTGGTCGGGGCCGCTCGCGGAGGCGATCGGCCTGCACATCGACACGCGGCCTCTCCGTGGCCAGATCGCGCTGCTGCAACTCCGCGAACAGGTGCTCTCGCATGTCGTGAACGTCGGGCTCAAATATCTGGTACCGCGGACCGATGGCCGGCTCCTGGTGGGCTCCACCATCGAGGATGTGGGGTTCGAAAAGATCACGACGCCGCAGACGATCCAAGACTTGCTGGCGTTCGCCCATCGGTTCCTCGGGCCGCTGGCCGACGCGACGCTCGAGCAGTCGTGGGCCGGCCTGCGACCGGGGTCCGTCGACGGGTGTCCCTTCATCGGTGCCGCACCGGCCTGCAGCAATGCCTTCGTCGCCGCCGGACATTTCCGCGCCGGGCTGCATCAATCGACCGGGACGGCCGTCATGATCGCCGACCTCATGACCGGTCGCGAGCCGGCGATTGATCCCGCGGCTTTCGCACCGGACCGCCGCCCTGGCGAGGCCTCACCCGATTCGGTGCAGGCGTACCTCGCACGAGCAGCCGAAGCGTCGGCGTAGCCCGAGGCGCTGCTCGGCTAGCGGCCCGGCTCATGCGGCGTTGAGCGAGAGCCGTCGATGGATCGTTTCAACGTCTTCCGGCGTGAGGCGACGGCCTGGATCGGACGCTGCGAGCATGGCGGTCATTTCTGCCAACCGCATGGCGGCTGCAGGCACTCCACCGGCGATCTCGTGGATCGTGCGCAGCACCGCTTCATCCGCTTCGTCAGCAGCATCGATCGCCAGTGCCGCAGCGAGCAGCCGACAGGATTCCGCCAGTGTGAACGGGGGCAACGTGGCCCGCAGCCGCACCGACTGCTCGAGTCTCGCATCGCCCGCCACCAGTGACAGCAGCCGGCCCTCGCCGGCGAGCACGATCGCAGTGCCTTGGTGCCGGTGTCGCCAACGCTCGACGAACTCGGACAATTCGTGGGCCGAGGCCCGATGCGCATTGTCGACGAACAGGACTGACGGAACGCAACTGCCGTCCGTCTCTGCCGTCGGCCCATGGCAGTCAGCGAACTCCCCATGGAACCCCCGATGATCGGCCCGCCTGGCGGTCCAGGAGACCTGCCGCACGGACTGCCCCTGCGGCAGGACCTCGTTGACCGCGACACGGAGCACGGTCGTCTTGCCGACGCCCCCGGGACCACAGAGCAGCGTGATCGCGTCCCGCTGGCCGGCCGTGTAGGCCACCTTGGCCACGGCGGCTCGCTGGGGCCCGGTGAGATGAGAACGATCCTCGGAGGGCTGTCGCGTCGCGGCCTCTCGTAGCATGGTCACCACCTCTTCAAGAAACCCTGATGCCGCCCGTCGCGGGCGGCACCATCGTGAGCACTTCACCGAGCACCGTGAGCCCGACCGCTTCGAGCGCCGAAGCACGGGCTTCGCACGGGGGCTGATCGGCCCGTCGAACGAGGATGACGGCGTGGCAGCCGAGGCTCTGCCGCTCGAGCCATGCCCGGCGGATCGGACCGCCTGGAAACCAGACACCTGCGTCGACGATCACGATGCTGCCCGTGTCCCGATCCGCCGGAGGCGGTTCCGCCGGAACGCGGTCGAGACACTCGACACGACGGCCCCGCGCTGCGAGCGTGCGGACCAGGCACTCGACCATCGTCGTCCGCCCCTCGCCGTGCCGGGCACCGGTGACGGCAATCACCTCGGCGCCACCGCGATGCGCATCCTCCAC
>JBIIMX010000424.1:0-3383 GCA_044337765.1 Pirellulales bacterium
AGGCCCCAGAGCGCGACGAGTACGTTGCCCATCCAGACAGCCGGGGCGGGCAGCGAGCCCGACTTCACGCGGGAAACGCCCAGCATGAAGACCGGATAATAGATCAGGAGGATCGGCAGGAAGCAGAGGAAGAAGCTGGTGAGGAAGTCGGCGTTCCGCATCCGGATCGCCATCGGAGCTCCCACCAGCACGAAGCAGAGGCAGCTGAATCCATTGGCCCACCGTCGCCAGGGTTCCATGATGATGCGAGTAAGACGCGACTTCGCCCAGGTGGCCTGTTGGCGGTCGGGCTCGACGGAGGCGGGCACGGTCTGCTCCATGTGCCCGGTCACCATCCCCATGGCGATCTTGCCCGACGCCACCTGCTCAAACTGGTCGATCTTGGCGATTTGCTCGGCGCGGGCCTTGGCGAAATCGGCCATCGCGATTTCGGAAGGACTCGTCGACGTGCTTCCCTTCCGGCTGACGGCATCGAGCGGCACGACACGCTCGATCGTGTCGGGGAACACCGCCTTCACGTCGCCGACATGCAGGGTGCCGTCGCGGCAGGTGATGGTAAGCGTGCCGGCAGCTGCGTCTGCCCGCAGCGACGCCTCGGCGGCCGACACCGTCACGGGTGGGCTCGATCCGCCCGGCTGAAACGACAGCGTTGGACGGATAAGTCGGCGGCCATCGACTCCCTTCACGTTGATCGAGAGCTGCGATGTGCTGTAGGACCTCTGCTGCCGGAGACGACCGTAGATAATGTCTTCGACACTGCTGATGATCACCCGCCGTACGCCGTCGCGGCCCCACGATACCGCGATGTCATTGAGCCACACCGACACGAGGCTCACCACGATGGCCAGCACCGCCGCGGGCCAGATCACGGCCATCGGCGTGACGCCGGCGGCCTTGAGGGCGGTGATCTCGTTCGATGCGGACATTCTGCCGAAGACGCTCGCCACGGCGAACAGCATCGTGCCCGGCACCGCGAACCGCATCGCCTCGGGCAGCACGTAGGGGACGAGTGCGAGAATCTGCATCATCCCCAGCCCCTGCTGCTGGGCCTCCTTGACCAGACCCACGACGAGCATGAACAGCGTGAGAGCAGCGAGCGCCACAAGGAACACCTGCAGGAGTTCCCCCAACACGTAGCGGGTGATGATTTTCATGCGGCACCGACGGCGAGGATGCGTTCAGCGGGATCTGTTCAGACAGGCCCACGCGGGGCGGATGACGGGCCAGGCTTCGGGGCGACGAGCGTGTCGTTGCTGCGGGCTGCGTTGATGGCTTGGGTATGGATGGCGATGGCCTCGGCGGCAGCGGTCGCTGCCTCGTGGAAGGCTCCGGCGGCGGCATGCTGTCGTGTGCGTGCCACGATGGCCCCGGTACGGTCGCGATCGGCGGGCGAGAGTTCTTCCGCCGCGCGTTCTATGCTCACGGCGATTCTTTCCACCAGTTGCTCGGTAGGCGTGCAGTCGTAGCGGCGGTATGGGCCCTTGCCGAGCATGTCGCCCGAGTGAAGCATCCGCCCTCGCGATCTGGCCGGCTTGAGAAAGCCCAGCACCGCCATCAGGAGCGCGGCGGCCCCCGCCAGCAGCGCTCCCACGCTGCCGAACATGCACACCGCGCGCATCAGTTCCGAGCGGCAGAGTTCCTTCATGAGCTGGCTGTAGGGATTGAACATCAGCGCCGCGAGCAGGCAGGCGGCCGCGAACGCCAACGCCACCCAGGAGCGATGGGCCTGCCGCTGGTTCGTGGTTGCCTCCTCGCTGAGCGGCCACGCCTCATCCTTGCGAGAGGGTTTCGAGACTTCTTCCTCGCCGGCCCGCGCGACGATCACCGTGACGTTGTCGGGTGCGCCCCGCACGAGGGCCAGGCCGATCAAGGTCGGCACCGATTCGTGGGGACCCAACTCGGCGGCGAGCAGGCCGATCTCCTCGTCGGTAACCTGGCCGGACAGACCGTCGCTGCAGAGGAGGAAGATGTCTCCCGCCAATACCGGAAACGGCCCTTCGAGATCGACGTCGACCTTGGGGTGCGGGCCCATCGACCGCGTGATGATGTTTTTGGGAGCGGCATCGGCGGCCTGCTCACGGGACATGCCTCCGGCCGATTCCAGTTCCCAGACGAGTGAATGGTCGCGCGACAGCTGTTCAATCGTGCGGCCCCGGATGCGGTAGCAACGGCTGTCGCCGATATGGCCGACGATGGCACCGCGAGGAAGGATCGCGAGCGTCGTACAGGTCGTGCCCATCCCCTTGAACTCGTGTCCGCTCTCCCCCTTCGCGTTGATCTCGCCGTTGACCCGCGCGAGGCTCATGCGGAGCGCGAGCGGCGGGGAAAACTCGGAGCGTTGCTCGTAGACCTTCGGCACGCGGTCGGCCGCGATGGCACTGGCCAGTTCGCCGGCGGCATGGGCCCCCATGCCGTCAGCCACCACGAAGAGCCAGCCGCGGGTACGAAACTGCTGCGGGCTGGCAGGCAGCACGGCTTTCGCGTCTTGGTTGTTCGAGCGGCGGCGGCCGATGTCGGTGCGGTCGCAGTAGACCAGGCTCGTGACTTTTCCCACGCGTCGAAATGCCTCGGGCGGGTGGCGGAAAAGAGCGGATTCTAGCTGGATCAAGCGGCTCAGGCGAGCCGTGATTGGCTGGGCAGGATGCGCAAGGCCTGGCTGGTCTGGCGGCCGGCAGGGCGGCTCTCTATGGTTTCCGCCCGTTGGGCCCCGGTCGCCAAGGACCCCTCGAATGCATGCCAAAACCGTCGCAATTCGATCGCCGGGCCGCCTTTCGGCCTCGGTGTGCGGCTGCCTTGTGGCCATGGCGGCGTTGGTTTCGGCCGGGGGCTGCGTGCAGCGTCGGATGACGATTCGCAGCAATCCGCCGGGCGCCCTGGTCTACGTTGACGACTACCAGATCGGCACCACGCCGGTGTCGACCGACTTCATCTATTACGGCACGCGGAAGATCCGGCTCGTCAAGGACGGTTACGAAACGTTGACGGTGCGGCAGCCGTTTCCGATTCCTTGGTACGAGGTCTTCCCGCTCGACTTTGTCACCGAGAATCTCTGGCCTTGGGAGATCCGTGATGAGCGGGTCGTCGACCTCGCCATGACCACCACGGCATCGATTCCGCCAGAGTCGGTCGTCGCGCGGGCTGAACAGGCGCGGTTGGCCGCGGGCAGCCTTCCTGCACCGCCGCCGGTCCCCGTCGTGCAGCAACCGCTCATCTCCCAGCCGATTCCTGCGCCGCCTCCGCAGTTCGTGCCGGCGCCCCAGCCGTTGCCGCCTCCGAGCGGCGGGCTCGTGCTGCCGCCGCCCTCACCCTCTCCGATGCAGGGCCTCCAACCGCCCCGCCAAAACGCGCCGTCTCAGGGCATCCCTGG
This sequence comes from Pirellulales bacterium, assembly GCA_044337765.1. Lineage (GTDB taxonomy): Bacteria > Planctomycetota > Planctomycetia > Pirellulales > UBA1268 > CAMCQY01. Next base: position 3,368 of record JBIIMX010000424.1, read on the forward strand.
CTTGTGACACCGCATG
>JBIIMX010000425.1:0-3358 GCA_044337765.1 Pirellulales bacterium
GCGACATATGAGGTGCCACGCGATTGCCTGCCTTGCCGATCCTGCGCTGTTTGACGCATGCGAGGTCGATTGCGGCAGTCGATCTCCAGCGGCGGTCTCCCCACAGCCGATGTGGATGCGGGGAGGACTCCGACATGATAACGCAGTTTTGCTTCCGCTTTGCGTCTGACTCGTGGGGCCGCTGGTTGGTGGTCGTCATCGCACTCGCTGCTGCATCGACACGCCCGACCGCGGCGGCGGATGAGGCCGATGCCGAGGCCGAGGCGGAAACATTGCGGGTTTCGAGGCGTATCGAACTCGTCGGCGTCGACACACCGGCCGATCCCGGTGCCACCCCGTCGGCCGCCGATTCCCCGACGCAATCGTCCGGGCCGTTTGACGCCTTGCGAGACGATCTGGGAGGCGACGACGATCTTGGCGAGCAGGCGGCTCGCCGCCGCGGCCGGAAGCAACGCACGAGCGAAGAATTGCGCAAGGCCGAAGAAGCGGTCCGAAAAATGCCTGATCCGCTCCAAGGCACGCCGCTCATGAGCCCGGACAAGACCGGTCAGGAAGCCAGTGCCATCATGGCCAAGATGCTCAAGCCGCGAAGCGACTCGTGGGCCGATTGGCAGGCGCCGCTCGAGCCGCTCCATCGGTGTGGAGAGCCGCGGGCCTTGCCGCCATGCGTGCCGCCGCCGCCCTGCCATCCGAGTATGCCTCCCGACCCGTTTGATCTTGTCGGAGTGCAGGGCGAGCCATCGGCCGGTCCAATCTATGAAGGACCCTGCCAGCCTCGGACCGGCACGCACGACCACTGCCCCCATCCCCACGTCCGTCGGACCGCCGATCGGCTCTTCGACGCTTTTTACATGTGGAAATAGCTGCTCGGACGGCGGCAGGGAGTGTGGGTGAAGTTGCTGCGGTTTTGGGCTATGATTCCCGCTGCGCCCAGCATCCGGAAACGTCTTACAGGGAAGATCCGTCATGGCCGACTTGCCCCATTTTGAATCCTCGGGGAAGTCTGCCCACGATCCGGCAGACGGGCCTTGGTACAGCGGCATGACCCGCTACCACTGGTTCGTGCTGACGGTTGCGGCACTCGGCTGGCTCTTCGACTGCCTCGACCAGCAGCTATTTAATCTGGCACGGAAGCCGGCCATGGAGACGCTCCTTGCCGCGGCCGACGGCACCATCGATTCAAAGGCGGTCGACTTCTACGGCGGTCTTTCCACCTGCATCTTCATGATCGGCTGGGCGACCGGTGGACTCTTCTTCGGTGTCATCGGCGACCGCCTCGGCCGCGCCAAGACGATGATGATCACGATCATCATCTATTCGCTCTGCACCGGGTTGTCGGCCCTCTCGCAGGGCTTCTGGGACTTCGCTTTTTATCGGTTCATCACCGGATTGGGTGTGGGGGGCGAGTTTGCGGTGGGGGTGGCGCTCGTGGCGGAGGTGATGCCCGACCGCGCCCGACCTTATGCGCTCGGCCTTCTTCAGGCGCTCTCGGCCGTAGGCAACTTTCTGGCCGCACTGATCGGCATCGGCCTCGGGCAGGCGCAACTGCACATGGGGGCCAAGATCGCCGGCTGGGAACCCTGGCGCTGGAAGTTCGTCATCGGGGCACTGCCGGCAGTGCTGGCACTCGTGATCCGCGCCGGCCTGAAGGAACCCGAGCGTTGGCAGGAGATGAAGAAGCAGGCGGAGAAGACCGGCGTGGCTCTGGGTGGCTATGGTGCCCTCTTCGCCGATCCGCGGTGGCGGAAAAACGCCCTGCTCGGCATGCTGCTGGCGTGCGCCGGGGTGATCGGCCTGTGGGGCATCGGATTTTTCGCGATCGACCTGCAACGCAGCGTGTTGAAAAAGACTTTCGAGGCCCAGGGCTTGTCGGGCCGGGAGCTTGCGGGCCGGCTCACGATCTGGTCGGGCGTGGCGATGATGATGATCCAGGTGGGGGCCTTCGCGGGCATGATGCTTGCCGCGCGAGTCTGCCAGCGGCTCGGACGCAAGCCGTTCTTTGCGATCGCTTTCACGGCGGCGATGCTGTCAACGGCGATGGTCTTCCGCTATCTCGACGACATCAGCGACATCTGGTGGATGCTGCCAATCATGGGGTTCTGCCAACTCTCGCTCTTCGCAGGCTACGCCATCTACTTCCCGGAGCTCTTTCCGACGCGGCTGCGGAGCACCGGCACGAGCTTCTGCTACAACGTCGGCCGATTCGTGGCCGCCAGCGGTCCATTTCTGCTGGGGCAGTTGTCGAGCACCGTCTTTGCCGGCTCCGCCGAGCCGATGCGGCCGGCGGGTTTGATGATGTGCCTGGTGTTCTTGCTGGGCCTGGCCGTGCTGCCATTCCTGCCGGAAACCAAGGGTCGCCCGCTGCCGGAGTGAGCGGAGACCGTCTTCCCGAGGGGCTCCGCCGGAAGCGTGTTGACGGCGGGTTATCCTGCTACATTGGCAGGGTACGGTATCCCCATTTTCACCCTCTTCCGGAGAGCAAGTTTCCATGCGTTGGGAAGGTCGTCGCGAAAGCAAAAATGTTGAAGATCGGCGTGGCGTCGGCGGACCGGTGCTGGTGGGTGGTGGGTTGATCACGCTGCTGCTCATGGTGGCGATGATGTTCCTGGGATTCGATCCACAGCAGGTGGCGCAGATCGTGCCCGACCTCGCGGGACCCCAGCAGCAGGCGCCTGCGAAGCCGATCAACGACGAGATGACCAAGATGGTGAAGGTCGTTCTTGCCGACAACGAGGATGTCTGGAGCCGTCTCTTCCCGAAGCACTTCCGCGGTCGTTATGCGCCGCCCACGCTCGTGCTGTTCACCGGTAGGGTGCAGAGCGCCTGCGGCATGGCCAGCGCTGCGGCCGGTCCCTTTTATTGCCCGCTCGACAAGAAGGTCTACATCGATCTGGCGTTCTACGACGAATTGAAACGCCGATTCGGTGCCCCTGGCGATTTTGCCCAAGCATACGTGATCGCGCATGAGATCGGGCATCATGTGCAGAACCAACTCGGCATCAGCAATCAGGTCCAGTCGATGCGGCCGCGGCTCTCCGACCGCGACTACAACAAACTCTCGGTCCGCATGGAACTGCAGGCCGACTTCCTCGCCGGCGTCTGGGCGCATCACGTGGCCCGCTACGCCGGCATCCTCGACGAGGAGGACATCCGGGAGGCGGTCAACGCCGCGGCGGCGATCGGCGACGACCGCATCCAAAAGCAGTCCCAGGGCTACGTCGTGCCCGACGCGTTCACGCACGGCACGAGCGAACAGCGGGTGCGGTGGTTCCTCTACGGCCTCAAGACGGGCAACCCGGAACTGATGGAACGCGCCTTTGAAGTCGACGAACCGTGATCTAAATGCCGACGATGTGCG
>JBIIMX010000426.1:0-3355 GCA_044337765.1 Pirellulales bacterium
CCGACCATCTGTCCGACGATCACATCCTGATTCCGGGCGAGACCGTCTTTGCCGATCAGCCAGAGCGTCCGACGGTCCTGGTTCGTGCCGATGGCGACCTCTGGAACGAGCATGAGTTCGGCGGGCTGCCCCAGCGGCAGGCGGGCCCGCAGGAACATGCCGGACCGAAACAGCGGCGGTTGCGGATGGGACGGATCGGGATCGTAGGGGTTGTCGAGACGGCCCCGCATCGTGATCGTGGCCGTCTGCGGATCGACCTGATTGTTCAGAAAATCGACGACACACCGGTAGGGATAGTGCCGCTCCTGGTCGTCGACGAGCCCGATGTCGACAAAGACCGTCTGCGGGCCGGCTGTCCCGGTCGTCGTCTGAGCTCGCAGAGTCCTCAGCACGCGAAGCAGTGTCGGCTCATCGACGTTGAAGTAGACGAAGACCGGGTCGATCGAGACGACGGTCGCGAGAGTCGTCTTGTCCTGGTCGATGAGATTGCCGATCTGCAGTTGCGTGCGGCCGATCTGTCCATCGATGGGCGACGTGATCGTGCAGAACTCGACGTTCAGCCGAGCGGACTCGACCGCCGCCCGCGCTGAAGCCACTGCACCCGCATTCTCCTCGCGTTTCGCCTTCCAACTGTCGTATTCCTGGATCGGGGCGGCCCCCTTGCTGGTGAGCTTTTCGTACCGCTCGACCTGCACCGCCGCAAACTTCTGCTCACCGATCAGCGACGCAAGCTTGCCCTGCGATTCCTCGAGCTTGGCCACGGCGGGCCGGGGATCGATTTCGTAGAGCGGGTCGCCGGCCTTCACGAACTGGCCATCACGAAAGAAAATCTTCGTCAGATAGCCCGTGATCCGGCTACGGATATCGACCGACCGGACGGCCTCGATCCGACCGGTCACTTCCAGATACTCAGGCAGTACCCGCCGTTGGAAGCTGGTGACGATCACCTCCGGCAACGCGGCCTGGCCGGCTGCCTTTGCCACCGCTGCGTCTTCCCGAGAGGGGCGGCCACAGCCTCCGAGCAGGGGCGAGACCGCTGCCACGAGCACGGCTGTTCGAGCCAGCGACCGGTGTCTCATTTCGGGTTCCGTTCAACGGACTCTTTCATGCCACCATCCCCAGAAACATCATTCCAAAGTCATTGCCGCAAGAGAACGAGATCCAACAGAACGAGGCCGACCTGAGATCAGTCATCTGGATTGGACCGTCTCCCCCGGCCGCTCGACCCGGGAGGCACGCCCGCGGCAAACGCTGCTCGTCCGGGCCTTTTGGCCGATGCAGGATAGCTTCGTCAGCCGCACCTCCACAACAGTCGGGCCGCAGGGGGGCCGATGGCACCGCTCTGAATGCATGTCTGAGTGCATGTCTGAATGCGTGCTGCCGACCGGCAGGCTGGACGGTCGGTGCGGAAGGCCGTACAAGAAACATGGTGTCGCGAAGCTCCATCCCCAAGAAAGCAGACGATTTCATGAACGTCAGGGAATTCCGCGAGCTGCTGGAGGCGAATCCGGGCGTGAAGATGCACTTCATGCTCCCGGATCAGTCGTTCGTCCCGGCCCACTACCACATCACCGAGGTCGGCCGCGTCCAGAAGGACTTTATCGATTGTGGCGGCACCGTCCGATCACAGACATCGTGCGTGCTCCAGATCTGGGTCGCCAACGACGTCGATCATCGGCTGGAGACCACGAAACTGGCCAAGATCATCGAGATCGCCGGCCCTTTGCTGAAGTCGGACGACCTGCCCGTCGAGGTGGAGTACGAGGACGCGGTGGTATCCCAATATCCACTCGGCGGTGCGGAGATCACCCCAGCCGGCATCCTGTTTTCCATGGGGGCCAAGCACACGGCCTGCCTCGCGCCGGAGAAGTGCGGCGTGGGCGGGGATGCGTGTTGTGCAGTGCCTGAACCCAAGCGGATTCTTTTCGTCTGCATCCACAACAGCGCCCGTAGCCAGATGGCGGAGGCGTTCGTCAACCAGATGTGCAAGGGCAGCTACGAAGCCCACAGCGCCGGACTCGAGCCAGGGGTGTTGAATCCACTCGTGGTCGAAGCGATGCGGGAGGTGGGTATCGATATTGCGGGTGCCAGAACCAAGAGCGTGGCCGAGATGCTCGCGGAAGGCCCCGTGTTTACGCGTGTCGTCACCGTCTGCGATGAGGCGAGTGCCGAACGCTGCCCGACGTTTCCCGGAGGCGCGCAACGCGATCACTGGGGCTTCCCCGATCCCTCCACGCTGGCAGGCACGCACGAGGAACGTCTGGCTGCCGTGCGGCGGATTCGTGACGACATCCGCGACCGGGTCAGCCAGTGGTGCCGTCTGGCGTGCATCACGGCGTAGGCCCGACCGGCGGCAGCCGTGTGGTCCGGCAGTTCGTCCTGAAGAGCGACGCCATCACCGCCATCCGCTCAGCCCGCATCACGGGGGCGGTGCCTGTCCCTGCCAGGTGCCGAGCAGGATCTCCTTCTGACGCCGGGAGAGTTTCTTGATTGCCGCCTCACGTTTCAGGGCGCGGGATTTCGAGGGCTGCGGCTCCGTGTAGGCAATGCCGACCGGGAGCCTGCTGCGGGTGTAACGCGATGCTCTGCCGGCAGCATGGGCCTTGAGCCGCTTCGGCAGGTCGTTCGTGATCCCTGTGTAGAGGGAGCCGTCACGGCACCGCAGCAGGTAAACGAGCCAGCGGGGTTTCGACGGTCTGCGCTGCGGAGGCTTCGCGATCTTCACGGTCGGCGTTCACGAGCGGCAGTCGTGCATGAGGCGTTCGCGAGTTCGACAGGTCGGCAGCGGCTGTGCCGAAGCTGTCTGCGTCGCGAGCGAGAAGCCCAGGCAGGCTGCCAGGCGAGAAAAGAGCCAGTTCAGGCCACGGAAAGATGGTGCCATGCCGGGAACTCCTGAGGTCATGACGTTGAACATGACGTGCTGAGGGGTTGTCACCACTTTATGGCGACTGCCGATCGGGACCGCTCACCTTCACCTTCAGCGTCCCGGTGCATCGCGCGTCCGGGGGCACGTTCACCTTGAGGTGGAGGATGCCGTCACGTTCCGCAGGTTTTTCAAATCCTGTGCCCACGGCAAACGGCCGCGGGGGTTTGTCATTCTGGTTGCCGCCGACGGAGCCGGCCGGCATGATCACACCCATCACCGACCCGAGCGGAATGTTGGCCGCGAGATCCTGAAGCGTGGCCGTCGGCAGCCCCTCGGGACCCAGCGACGTCTGTGAGATCGTCATGTTGTAGTCGCCGGTCACGCGAATCCGCAGCATCCGGTCCTTCGTCACCACGCCGATCGGCTGCCAGGTTGCGTCCGTGTCGATCTCGATTTCGAATTCGTTGATGTCGATGATCTTGGCGTTGA
>JBIIMX010000427.1:0-3351 GCA_044337765.1 Pirellulales bacterium
CTCATTCCTATCGTGCTTTCCGCTTGGTTGCTGAGAGTTTGGATGCGGGCGCACCGGGGCGTGTTGCAGGACGATCCGGTTGTGTTTGCACTGAAAGACGTCACCAGCTGGATGGAGGCTGCGGCAGTCGTTCTCTTGTGGTGGCTGGCAACCCATTGGGCGTGACAGCCGCTACTCAAGACGGCATCAGCCCCGCGTCTGCCGTTCGACGCAGGCGACGACGCTGCCGGCAGTATCGCTGGTAGTCGCCGATTCCAGTCCCTCCAGCCCGGCACGGCATTCACTCCCAGCACGAGCAGCCGGCCATACCGCGCCGGCAGCAGCAAGAGGCCGGGGGAGATGTGGGCGAGTTCGGTGAAGGTCTGCGGCAACGGTGAAAAACCGCTCCTGAAGGGCGGGCTTTGGAAGATTTTTTGCGGTCGCCAAACAGCCAGCGGTGGCGAGCAGCGCCCAAGGCCACGGCAGACTTATGGCATGGGCGAAAGAACATGGGCCGGTGAAGCTTGCCGCCCCGGCGGCTGGAAAAGATGGTGAAGCGGGGCTGGAGGGTGTTTACGTTTGCCGGCCGGCTGATGCCCGGATGCGGAGACCGTCTGCGCTGAGCATGAAAAAACGATGATTCCGCAGGGTGCCGGGCCCTGGGAATCCCCCCGACGACCGGCCTGGCAGACACCCGCCAAGCAAAAGCCAGGGCTCACACGCAACTCATCGGAGGGAAGACAGTGGCGGCAGTGCCATTGGCCGGACTATCCTTCCTTTGATCGCCTGGCTTTCAGGCGCCGACGGCCACACGTGGCAGGGCTGACTCGTGCTCGACGAGCAGAAGGGCATCTCCTATCCCGACGGCTTCCAGGCCCCCGACGGCACGGTTGTTATCTCGTATGATCGCAACCGGGCGACCGACGGCGAGATTCTCCTGGCGCGGTTCACTTCGGATGACGTGATCGCGAAGACAAGCGTAGGCGGAAAATCGAAGCTCAAGATGCTCATCAGCCGACCACTGGCGGCGCATCGCCCATGAGCGGGCCATGGAGATTCGCTCACGTCCCTCTTCACCCACGGATCATCAATGGCACAAATTCACTGGTTTCACCTACGGCCGACCGCATTGTTTCGGATCGGTTGCCATCTCATGTGTGGCCTCCGCCTCACACATTTCAATTTTTTTCGACTCGTTCGGTTCGTGCCGGATTGCATCAACAGCATGATGACGGCGTGGAATCTCCGCCAGCTGGCCCCTGACGTCGCAGCATGCCGAACCATCCTCGATGTCGGTGCAAATCGGAGTCAGATGACACGACTGCTGTTGACCTTTTTTGACAAGGGAGTCGACGTCTATTCTTTCGAGCCAAACCCGACCTTGAATCCGGTGGGCCACGTGTTTCGCGTCGCCCTTTCCGATCATCAAGGGCAGGGTGCGCTTTCGGTCGATGCGGACGACCTGTGGGGCACGCTCGTCGATGAAGACGGGGGTCGTGGGCCGTCGTCAGGTGCGAGCAGGGCTTTTCCCGTCGCCGTCGACCGGTTTGACCACCTCGTCTCTTCCGGAACGATCTGCTTCGAGCGACTCCAGAAGCCGATTCTGCTGAAGGTGGATACGGAGGGGCATGAGTTCCGTGCGATCATGGGCTTCGGCGACTGTCTGAACCAGATCGACTACATCTTGTGCGAGGTGCCGAATGGCAACGATGCGTCGTACGACCTGTTCGATCTGACCGACTCCTTGTCCACGTTCGGATTCGACACATCACGTATCGTGCATGCGGCGTCGGTCGGCAGCCGAGCGCCGGCATACTGCGATGTGCTCTTCTGTCGTCGCGTGTGCGACAGCGGGAAGAAGCCGGCTGCCGAACATCTCCACGACTATGTTCATCGCAGTGGTGCCGTTCCGCAGCCAGACCATGTTGATCGGCTTGCCGTCGGCCGCGCAGAAATGGTCGACCGCTCCCCAGCAGGTTCCTGACGTCAAGGACCACCGTCGGCCCTCGAGTCGCGGTAGCGGGGTTGCATCACTGCCGCGACTCGATCGCGGCCCGCAGGATGGGCTCGAAGATGTCGGCCTGCCGCATGAACCCGAGGTCGCTGGCATGCGAGGCGTCGGTGGCGCCTTCGGCATCGTCGCCGTAGAGGTGGTCGCCCTCGATGTAGAAAAGCCCCTTCACGCCATCCGTGACGAGTTGCTCGTAGGCCGTCTTCAACGCCGCATGGTTGGCATCGTGGTGCTTGTCGCGATCGGGCAGAATCCAGGAGTTCGTGTTGCGGCGGTCCTCCACGAGCACGATCGGCGTGGCGGGATGCGCTTCCCGCAACTGCCTCACGAGCGGCCCGCATTTGGCCGTGACTTCGGCGGCCTCCATGTTGGGCAGGCAGTCGATCACGTAGACGGCGGCATCGATCTCCGTGAGCAGGCCGCCCACGGCCGCGTCCATCTTTCCGTTGCCGGAGAACCCGAGATTCAGCACCGGCCGATCGAACCGCCGCCCGAGGATGGCGGTGTGCACCATGCCGGGACGGGATGCGCATGCGCCATGCGTGATGGAGGTGCCGTAAAACACGATCGGCTTCTCGGTTCGCGGAGGCAGGCCCTGAAACATCGTCCCGGCCGGCACGCCGATTTCAAGCGACTCGACACCGTTGTAGAGCGGCAAATACGCCGCGTATTCCCGCGTGCCCGCCGCGAGGCCGCTGATCACGACGGCCTCGACCGTCGGCTCCGTCGGCTTCGTCACCATCACCCACCGCCACTTGCCAGAGCCGTCCCGCGCGTAGAGGTCGAGTCCGCTCACGCCCGTTGCCGGCATGTGCGGCGAGCCAAGCTGCTTCTTGGAGAGGGTGTAGCGTGCGCAGATCGTGCGGGCATCGGTCTTGAATCGAACCATCATGCCGGCGCTGTCGCGGCTCAGGTTCCAGACCGCGTCGGTCACGCTCCCTTCGGCTTTCGCCGGCAGTCGATCGAACCATCGCTTTCTCGTCTGGTCGCCCCAGCCGCGGCCCTCCACGCCCCAGGTCGTAACGTCGTGCCACTGCACATCGTCGGGGATCGCCGTCGCATGCCTGGCAGCAGTCGGGGCCGACGTCGGGACCGCCGCCGCGGCGGCAGGCTTGGGTGGGACGGTGACTTGCGCCCACGCGACGGATGACCAGATGCAGGCGAGCACGGCGACAGCGATCGCCCGTGCCTTTGTGAGAAGAATATCGCCGCTGAGTCGATGGATCATCTGGAACCTCCGTTTCGCTCGCGGTGTGTCTCGCCGTGGCGTGATGCCAACCCGTTGCGACGAATATACCGCAGGCCGCCGCGAGTGCGGGCTCCCGTGTTCGCGACTGTTCCGAAAAGCCCAGCGTGCGCGA
>JBIIMX010000429.1:0-3339 GCA_044337765.1 Pirellulales bacterium
CTGGCGAAGCTGGAACAGGAGACGGCAGATGGCCGGCCGCAGACAGCCGTTGCGGAGCAGCCAGCCGGAGCCCTGCGGCAGTAGCGATCCGCTCGCCGTCCTCCGTTCGGAGTGCTGAAACCGGAGTGCTGAAACCGGAGCCTTCCGGCATGACGCCGGTGCATCACTCGCCGGTCGTCGTCCGACCCGTGAGCAGATCGAAGGCGCCGATCGCCGGCACGAGCATGGCCAGAGTGGCGAAGCCGTAGGCCGTTGCCGCCACCAGAAACACCTGCAACGCATTGCCCTGGAGGAAACCGGTGATGGCCACGAATGTCAGCGCTGGCAGCAGTGCCGAGGCCCAGCCGATCGCCGGCGAGGGATTGCGGGCGGAGAGGGCGGCGTAGAGGCCGACCGCGCCGCCGACGATCACCGCAAGAAAGGGCGCAAGTTGCAGTTCGAAGCTCGCCCCGAACGCCACCATGATCCGCATCGCGGTGGCCACGCCCACGAAGAGAAACGCCACGGTGCCCAGCGCCACCGCGATCGCCCGTCGTGACGACGCATGGGAGAGGCCCGCGTGCAGGCCGAGCACCGCCGCGAAGAAGATCAGCAGAGCGAGGCCGAGCGCCATGTAGATGGCATTCTCGATCGTCGTGATCCGCATCGCTGCCAGCGCCCCGCAGAGCACGAGTGGCAGCAGCACGATTTCCCGAGCCGCCGCCAGCACCCCCAGCAGCTTGCCCCAGACGAACTCGGAGGGTTCCAGATCGGTCACCAGCAGCACGTCGAGGGCTCCGCGGTCCCGTTCGGTTGTGATGCTTGTGACGGCCATCGCCGCCACGGCCAACAGGCTGGCCAACGCCATCGGCACCACCGCCACCGCCACCGCCAGCCCATCGGGACGCGGCCGCCGGGCCTCCGTCACGATGCCCGTGACCGCGGCCGCGAAGAGCAGGAGCCACGCCAATCGCACCAGCAGCATCGCCTTGCCGTGCGCACGCGTGCAGATTTCCCGCCAGAGCACGGGATTGTCCCAGACCACACGGGATGGACGCTTTGGAGCAACGACACGGTCGGCGGTCGCCTCGGGCTGTCGCCGCACTTCTTGGGTCGTATTCCAGGCCCGCACCCGGCTGATTGCCACGATGTTGGACACCACGATCACCGCCGCCGAGACGGCGAGGAACGGCAGGAGCGTGTTGCCTCCGGCGGGCGCAAGCGCGGCGAACACCGCCCGTGCAGGCGATACCTGCGCGCCGACAACCGGCCCGAACCGGCCGGCGACCACCTCGCCGATCGCCACCCATGCCACGAGTGCGAAGGTGGTGATCGCCAAAGCCTGAAACGTCGTGTCTTTCCAGAAGGCGACGCATGTCGCCACGCTCGCCGCGGCCAGTGCCGCAGCGGCGGTCACCACGAAGAGGCGGACGAGTTGCGGCATGGTGACGCCACCGAAAAGCGACGCGATGACAAACACAGGCACCGCTGCCAGCAGCAGCAGCATGACGCGGAGCAGGCTACCGCCCAGTTTGCCCAGCACGAGTTGGCCGTCCCCGAGACGGCTGATGAGCAGGAGTTCGAGCGTGCGACGGTCCTTCTCCGAGGTGACGGCCACGGTGCTGGTCATTGCGGCGGCCAGCACGGCCAGCGAGAGTTGCAGCGGGGCCAGGATCCGCAGCAGCGTTGCGCCAAATCGGGCGGTGTCGCCGGCCGTGGTGACCGCCTGCGTACCGGTCACCACCAGCCAGCAGGTGGCGACGATGCCGAGCAGAGCGCCGCAATAAACGGCCCGGGCCACGAACAGTCCCCGCGCCCGCGGTACCGCCCGCACCTCGCGTTCGAAGACAGCACCCAGCATGACTTTTCTCCGGCTCGTGCCGTGTTGCAGCGTGGAAAATTCTCCGTTCCAGCGTTACAGTACCAGACTCCAGCCGAATCTCGTATGGACGCGATTGCTCGGGGGCCCCTTTGCCGGAGATCCGTTTCAATGATCAGGCGATTCGCATCCCTCTCCCTGGCTCGTCTCCTCAACGCGGCGGCTCTCGCGCTGCCCGCTTTTTTCGGGGCACAAATCGCGCATGGTCAGTTCACCGCCCAAACGCTCGTCGGCAAGGCGGTCTCGGATGACGCTCAGTATGGCGATATCAACAGCGCCATCGGTCGCTTCCGCGACCGCGATATTGTCGGCTGCCGGGCGCTGCTCGAACGGGCCCGGTCGAACAATCCAAAGCTGCCCCCCCCGGGAGTGATGATGTCCGTGCTCTGGCTGGGAGTGAACCAACTCCAGCCGGCGCGGGCCGAACTGGAGGACACGGCACTCAAGTTCCCCGGCGACCCGGAGCCCTACTTGATGCTGGGCGACCTGGCCTTCCAGGACCGCCGCATCACCGACGCCGACGTGCTGTTTGCGCGGGCGACGGAACTCACGGCCGCATTCACCGAAAATGCAAAGCGAAAGCGTGATTTCGAGATCCGGTGCCACGCCGGGAGTGCTGCCGTGGCCGAGTCGCGAAAACAGTGGGACACGGCGCAGCGGCACCTCACCGGCTGGCTCGAACTCGATCCCGACAATGCCAGCGCCCGCCAGCGGTTGGGGATCGTGCTCTTTCAACTCGGCAAGCAGCAGGAGGCGCTCGCCGAGTTTCGCGAGGCGAAAAAGCTCGACGCGAAGGCTGTCCATCCGGAACTGGCGATGGCGCGGCTCTACGACGATGCAAAACAACGCGACACGGCAAAGAAACTGATCGAGCAGGCGGTCAAGTCCGCTCCGGAGGATCCCGCCGTCTTGCTTGCGACGGCGCAGTGGTACGTGGGGCAGAATGATCTGCCGGCCGCCACGGCCAACGCCGACAATGCTCTCCGCATCGATCCCAAGAGCCTCGAGGCGAAGGTGGTGCGCGGGGCCATTGCCCGCGTTGCCCGCGACTACAAGACGGCCGAGAAGTTCTTCAACGACGCGCACGTGCAGTCGCCGGGAAATTTTCCGGCGAGTAATTCGCTCGCGTTGGTGCTTGTCGAGACGGACGACAAGGAATCGCGGCAGCGGGCTCTGGAGATGGCCGAGGCCAATGTCGCGATGCACCGCGACGGATCGCCTCAGCAGGCCAACGCGCTGACCACGCTGGCGTGGGTCTATTACAAGCTGGGCCGACGCGAGGATGCCGAGAAGATCCTGTCGCAGATTTCGCAGAACAATCAGCTGACGACCGACGGCGCCTACTATGTGGCCAAACTGCTTGTCGACCGCGGCGAGAAGGATCGTGCCCGGAAAATCCTCGAGGACGTGCTGTCCAACGAGGCGATGTTTGCCACCCGGGCCGACGCCGTCGATCTGCTCGCCACGCTCAAGAAGACAGC
>JBIIMX010000430.1:0-3333 GCA_044337765.1 Pirellulales bacterium
CGCCTCGACCGCCACGAGATGCCGTCCGAACAGCTCGCCGCCGAGCCGCGCAACGTGATTCTCAGCGAGAGGATCGGCGGCAGCCGCGACAGCACCGGTCGCACCCGGGGCATCGGCAGGCGTTGCCGCGGTCGCGTCGCCTGCGATCGGGCTTGCACTCGGCGTGGCCGTCGCGAGCGTGGCGGTGGTCCGTGAGGGCATGCCGCAGCAGGACGCCGGACCGGCCGAGAGCCGGCCGATCGAAAGCGACAGCACGCCGAGCAGCACGGCCCCGGCAACAGCCGACAGGAACGGCTCGTTGGAAACGCGGTCATAGGGGGCGAGGCCCGCCGGCTGCGCGAGCATCAGCACGAAGAGAAACATCACAAGAATCGCACCGGCATAGACCACGATCGTGGCCACGCCCAGGAATTGTGCGCCCAGCACCAGCAGCACGCCGGCCACACCGGCCAACGACAGGGCGAACCAGATCGCCGCGTAGACCGGCGACCGCGACACGATCGTGGCTGCGGCCGAGATGACGGCCACGAGTGAAACGATGAGAAACACGGCTTCCTCGCCCAGACCGCCGAGCCGCCGACCGGTTGCGATGAAGGCCAGAATCGCTCCCAAGCCCAAGAAAGCACCGAGCCAGCGGGACGTGGCGTTTTCCTGGCCATTGGGCAGCAGGAGCCAGAGGCTCGCGGCAGCAGCCACGACGGCACCGGCCAGCAGCGGGCCGGAGGAGAGCGGATCGAAGGGGAGTGGCGTCACAGCGTGCCCCCCAGACTCGCCGACTTCATCGGCTCGGCATCCTTCGTCATGTCGTAGACGCTCAGCAACTTTTCTTTGTCGAAGATCATCTCCTCGCGGCTTTTGCCGGTGAGGTCGAGGAGGCTCGTGAGTTCGATCGCGTCGACGGGGCAGGCTTCTTCGCACATGCCGCAGAAGATGCACCGCAGTTCGTCGATCGCAAAGCTCTCGGGGTATTTCTCGCGGTCGGGCCAGGGACTGTTCGTGGCGACGATGTCGATGCAGTGGGCCGGGCAGGCGGTGGCGCAGAGGAAGCAGGCCACGCACTTCACGCGGCCTTCCTGATCGCGGTTGAGCCGGTGCACGCCCCGGTAGATGAGTGGATTGCCCACCGTGGGCCGTTGTTCGGGAAAACTCACGGTCACCTTCGGGCTCACCAGGTGGCGGGCGGTGGTGGCGAGTCCCTGCACGAAGAGCGGCAGGTAGAGCCGCTCGGCGAGGCCCAGCGGCTTCTCCTCGATCCAGGTGACTGCAGGGTCGGTCGGCTTCATGTCAAACCTCCAGCAAATCTTGCCCGCGAAGGGAACGTTCCGCGTCGAGCAGGCTGTGCGTGCGGATCGGCGTGTTGTCGGTGCCGGATGGGGTGAGCAGGCCGGCGGCGATCCAGCCCAGGAAGAACACCGCCCACGGCGCCGCGATCGCGACGGCCTGGGCGGTCCCTGGGCCGAGCCGCTCGATCAGTTGCGGACGAAACTCCTCGATCGTCGCCACCGTCACGAGGTTGGCGATGCCCAGCGGCAGCATGACCTTCCAGGCGAGGTTCATCAGCTGGTCGAAACGAAATCGCGGCCAGCTCCAGCGGACGAGCATGAAGAACAGGATCACGGCGAAGATCTTCGCGGAGAGCACGCCGAAGCGGACGAATGCCCCGATCCAGGTCACTTCCTGGCCGGAGCCGGTCACGCCCCAGAGATGCCAGCCGCCCAGAAACATGATCACGATCAGAAAGGCTGCCGTGACCATGTGCAGGAACTCGGCCACGAGAAAAAGCAGAAGCTTGATGCCGGAATATTCGGTGTGGTAGCCGCCCACCAATTCCTGCTCGGCCTCGGGCAGGTCGAACGGCAGGCGGGCCGCTTCGGCGAAGCTGGCGACGAGAAACACGATGAAGCCCAGCGGCTGCGCGAACGCATACCAGACTCCGCTTTCCGCCTGGGCGTTCATGATCGCGTCGAGCTTGAGCGATCCGGCAGCCAGCACCACGCCGAGCAGGCCGAGACCGAGAGGAATCTCGTAGGAAACAAGTTGTGCGCTGCTCCGGAGACCTCCCAAGAAGCCGTATTTGTTGTTGCTGGCCCAGCCGCCGAGCAGCACGCCGTAGACGGCGATGCTCGAGAGGGCGAAGACCCAGAGCACGCCCACGTCGAGCCCCGGGGCCACGAGAAAGGGAACCGGATCGGGCAGTCCTGGAATACCCAGCGGCGGCAGCACGCTGCCGAAGGGAATCGCCGCGAAGATCGCCAGCGAGGCTGCGAGGATCACCAGCGGTGCCGCGGTGTAGAGCACCTTGTCGACGTGCCGCGGCGTGAAGTCTTCCTTCATGATGATCTTCAGGCCATCGGCCAGCGGCTGTCCGAGCCCGAACAGGCTGATCTTGGTGAGCGGAATGCCGACGCGGTTGGGCCCCTTGCGGTCCTGAACCCACGCGGCCATCCACCGTTCGACGAGCACGAGATAGGCTGCGGCAGTCATCAGTCCGCCGACGAGCAGGCCGATTTTCACGAGCGCGACGATCGTCGTCGGGGAGGGCAGAAAAGCGTTCATGGTGGATGGTCAGGCGAGTTGGTGAATGCGGAGGTCGACGCCGGTGGCGGGAACGTCTCCCGCGAGCGCTGCGAACGATGCGGAGGAGTCGGCGATCTGACGCCGCACCGACGCGGGATCGTAGAGACCGCGACGGCCGAGCATGTTCCAGTAGAGGCGGCCCTCCGGCCAGACACCGGCGGGAGGACGAACCGCCTGTTCGAAGGATTGGGCGCGATGGGCGACGTTCACCCAGGTCCCGGCCCGTTCCGCGAAGCCGGCGGCGGGAAGCTTCCAGGTGGCGATGGCCGTGAGCGGCGAGTCGAAGAGGTCCTGAACGACAAGGCATTTGAGGTCTGCGAAACCGCTGGCCGTGGCTTCGTCGATCCAGGCGGAAGGGTAGCCTCCGGTGATCCAGGCCGCGTCGGACTGACCCTTTCCGACATGCTCGACGAGCTGTTCCCAAGAGGGCACCGACGGGTCGAACAACGCCAAGACCCCTTCCACGCCGAGGCGGTTCGGGCACTTCTCCGCACGGATCGTGAAGCCACCGGGGAATGTCTCGTCGTCACCGGTTCGCGGCACGTAGCCGACGGCGAGGAACGCCTGCGGGTCGATCGACCTGGCAACCGCACAGAGCATCCAGGCCTCTTCGATCGTGAGCATTGGCGAGACCGCCACGGCGAGCCTGCCGGCGGCCTTGAGGTCGGCGCGGAGCCGGGGCACGACATCCGCCCACTCCAAGGCCTCCAGCGGCGTGCTGCGGTCGGCGCGGTGGCCTGCACCGACGATTCGCGC
>JBIIMX010000431.1:0-3328 GCA_044337765.1 Pirellulales bacterium
ATCCGCCATCGTCGGTTCGACTCCGACCGGAGCCTCTGCTTCTGAACCCCCTGCGAATGGCCGACAACAGCGGTCTTCGCAGGGGGTTTTTCGTTTTCAGCCGCGCTCGGCTCGGGGCGTGAGGGTACCGAAAGACCGGGTGTTGAGCCGGGTGTTCAACCGGTTCTAGGGGAAGGCCTACTTCACGGTCTTCGTGCTCACGACGGTGGCTGCGGGTCCAAGCATCTCGGCGTTTCTGGCGGTGTGGGGCCGGGGCGAGTCTCGCTCGGTCGCTTTCTGTGTCGCTTCGCCGCAGGATTTCCGCATCTGTTGCAACCTAAAAAAGTCCCGTGTACTGCCGCGCCAAGGCCCATTGAAGCGTCTGGCGGTCTGGTAGCAGAGCCGGCGATTTCTCACGGATTTGACCGTGCCCTCACACAGCGGAGATGTTCTTTCATGACGATTGCCAAGCGTTTCAATGCGATGCTCGTCCTCATGGTTGCGGGCGCGGTGGCCGTCTCCGGCGTCTGTGCGACGAAAGCGTCGGGAAGCACCTTGTATGTCTCCGGCCCCACGGCCACCAATGGGTCCTCGACGATCCAGTCCGGCACCACCAGCACGACGAACCTCGGCTACGCCTTCAAGACCGGCGGATCCGGGCCGTTCGGCATCGACACGATCGTGCTGGAGTTGCAGAGCAGCGTCGTGTCGGGAACAGGATCGTTCAAGATCTCGATCAATGGAACCGACAACGACACGCCCCTTTCGGCGGTCCCCAACAGCACCGTGTACGCTTCCGACATCGTCAGTTTCACGACTTCGGGAATTGCTAACACGCCCTTCGAATTGGTGTTGGCCGGTGCTGACATCCCGAACATCAGCGCCTACTCACTCCTGTCAAACACCGCGTATTCCATCTTCTTAAATAGTGCTTCCGGCAGTTCAATCGCCATGCGGCGGCAACAAGGTTTGGCCAGCGGAAACGATGCTATCGCTGCGTACACAGTAACCAATGGCTTCGAGGTTCTCGATACCTTCAGGAACAGCGTCCCCAACTACGCCAACAGTCAGGGTCCTCCGGTTTCCTATGCTGCCTTTGCGATTTCGTTTGGTACGACGCAGGCGTCTACCGTTCCCGAGATCGACCCCAGCGGCGTGGGGAGCGTCTTGGCGCTGGTCAGCGGCGCACTCGGTCTGCTCGAGCGTCGTCGGCTGATGGCGAAGCGTGCCTGAGAAGCGTAGGGCTACACGATTCCAACTCGAGGGGAGCAGGATCCATCGCGATTCTGCTCCCCTCGCTGCTTTAAGTCGGCCAAGACGAGCCTGCTCGAGTCGGGCGAGGAGCGGCGTCGTTTCGCGGCAAGGCTGCGAGCTGTCTGCGGCGTGGAATCACCCAGGTGTAGGTCTGTTGAGATAATCGGGGACGGGAGCGAATTTCAATCCCTGCCGTGGAATGCCCCGCAGCAAAAGTCGCTCCCGTCCCCATTTCCGAGCCGCGCTTTCCCACTGGTCCCGAAGACGGCCTTATGTGATAAAATGTCGGTCTTTATCCACAAGAGCCGACAAATCGTCACCCTCATGAACCGCCCCACTCAGGCTGAGCGCATTCTCGAATTGGTTCGCAGCAAGCGACTCGTACGCGGCGTCGAACTCGATCGGCTCGGCATCCACCGCATGCATCTGAAACGGCTGGTGGACAGAGGCCTGCTCGTCCAGAGGTCGCGGGGCGTCTACGAGGCCGTCAAGCCCCGCATGAGCGGAAACGACAGCGTCGTGGAGGTGGTCACCCGCGTGCCCAGGGCCACGCTGTGCCTGCTCACCGCGCTGCGACTGCACGGCCTGACCACCCAAAACCCGTTCGATGTCTGGATCATGATCGACCGCAAGGCTCGAAAACCGTCGATCGACTATCCGCCGATCCGGATCGTTCGGGCGTCCGGCTCAGCACTCTCCGACGGCATCGAGACGTTCGTTGTTGATGGCGTCGATGTGCGTGTCACCACAATTGCCAAGACCATCGTCGACTGCTTCAAGTACCGAAACACCGTCGGCACCGACGTGGCCATCGAAGCGCTTCGCGATGCCTGGCGTCGCAAGAAGATTCGCATGAATGACGTCGTCGCGGCAGCAAAGACGAACCGGGTTGCCACCATCATGCGGCCCTACCTGGAATCCCTCGTATGACCGGCGTCCCGCCGCCTGTTGACAGCCCCGCTGCTGTCCATCGCGGCCTGCTCGCCCTTGCTCGACGGCGGAAAGCCGATTTCAACGCGATCCTGGTGCAGTATGCCATCGAGCGACTCATCGACCGCCTGTCGCGTTCTCCTCACGCAGACAGCTTCGTCCTGAAAGGGGCCATGCTCTTCCGGGTTTGGACTGGTGAACTCCAACGCCCGACGAAGGACGTGGATTTCCTTGGTCATGGCGACCCATCACCTGCCGCGGTCGCCGAGGCCGTGACAGCCATCGTCTCGATCGACGCGAAGGACGGCCTCCAGTTCGATGCCGCCAGCATCGCCGCCCAGAAGATTCGCGAGGAGCATGACTATGACGGAGTGCGGGTCACCGTCACGGCCTACCTGGCGCACGTTCCGATCACGGTCCGAATGGACATCGGCTTCGGTGACGCGGTCACGCCCCCAGCGACAGCGTTACCGTTCCCGACGCTCCTGGGGCACGATCCGCCTGTCATCCGTGCATACCCGCCGGAAACGGCTGTCGCCGAGAAAGTGGAGGCGATGTGCACATTGGGCATCATCAACAGCCGCATGAAGGACTACTGCGATCTGATTGCCATCAGCCGTGGGTTTGAAATCGATGGTCAGAGTCTCACCGAGGCGATTCGGGCAACGTTTCAGCGACGGGGCACGCGGCTCCCGGATGGCATACCCACGGGGCTGTCGGACGAGTTCTCGGAAGACGCCGGGAAGCAACGACAGTGGATCGGCTACCTTGGCCGCACGAAGCTCGATACGGTGCCGCGGTCACTCACCGACGCAATCGCGGTCGTCAGGGGATTCGTCCTCCCAGCTTTGGCGGCTGCATCAGGCGTCGGATCGCCACCAGATCGATGGAGGCCATCAGCGGGCTGGGGAAAGCACTGACGTTCAAACGTCCGCGCACCACCGCACAAAACGCCAGAACCCGCGGCCACCACTCGGGCGACCACGGGTTCTTCGGGAATCACGCCAGTTCTTGAAACTGGCCCAAGCCTATTACGAATGGGCAGCACAGGACTGGAACAACCTGTATTGCGCGCGGGAAATACTGCGGTTGCGATCTCCTGCGACGCGAAATGCGACGCGATTTCGGAGGATCGCATCGAGTTGCTCGCCCGGGCGCTGACGCG
>JBIIMX010000432.1:0-3327 GCA_044337765.1 Pirellulales bacterium
CGGTCGGCTGGGGGAGTGACGGGCCGGGCGTCGCTGAGGCGCAGGACGCAGTCAGCGGGCTCCCACTTCCACCACCTCGGGCGACGAATGAGGTGGCGGGATCGGGAGCCCCTCTTCCGCAAGGCCGTCGAGATGAAACTCGATCGCCTCGTGGATGAGCCGGGTCACCTCGTCGCGCGAAGCCGCTGCGGCGATGCAGCCAGGGAGATCGGGGACATACGCTCCAAAGCCGGTCTCGCTCTCTTCGATCACCACGAGATACTTCATGCCTCACCCTCTTTCTTCTCTTTCCGCTTCGGGACGGCCCCCGCATCAACCGAGCAGTGTGTCGTAGTCGGCGTGGGTGCCGATCCAACTCCACACGAGCCGGTCTCCGTGAAAGGTGCCGACAGCGCGATAACGGATAGCGACGCGGACAGACCAGAGATCAGCCCCCACCTTCTTGAAGTGCAGTGAGGGATGAAACGCATCCTGTTGCCAGAGCCGGTAGGCCCGCGTCGCGGCCTGGCGAACGTCCCGTGGCAGCCGGCGGTATGCCCGCCAAAACTCCCGGCTCGCGACACTCGGAATCCTCACGACCGACCCTCGGCGCGGTCAGCTTCTTCGAGAATGGTTTCAAGCGGAACAGTCAGGCCAGCCTCGATCTCGGCCTTGGCGTTCGCGATGAGCCCATCGAGCCGTCCGGCGGCAAGGTCTGCCGCGATCTGGCGATCCCAGCCATCATCGGCTGAAGGGTGAAGCATGGCCATCAACTCGCAGTATTCCCGCGGCGAGAGTCGGTCGATCGCGGCCTTGATTTCGACGAGCGATGTCATGTTGAAATCGTAACCCCGCTGCCGGCCGCGGACAAGGGAAAGGACTGCTTGGCGGACGGCACTTTCGCAGGCATAAGACGGTTGACGAGCCGCCGATGAAGTGAAATCCGGTGCCGTTTGCGGAACGCGGGCGGCTGGCTACGACGGCGTGCCAGACCAGCAAAATCCTTCCGCACCTGGCGGATCCGCCAGGTGCGGCCGTGACGGGGGGGTGGCTATTCTTTCAAGGGGAGGCAAGGAGCACCCGATCGCCTTTCCAGACATCGCCGCGTTCACACATCATCGCATACGTTCTTTTCGATCGCTTTTCCGAGGGAGTTCTGTCATGGCTACATGCTCATGTGAGGTTCATGATTGGAGAACCGCTTTCCGCCGCCGCGGTTTTACGCTTGTCGAGCTTTTGGCGGTGATCGCCATCATTGGCGTGCTCGTCGGCCTGCTCCTGCCGGCGATTCAATCGGCCCGTGAGTCAGCGAGACAATCGGTCTGTGGGAACAACTTCAAGCAGATCGGCCTGGCCATGCACAGTCACGTGTCGGCCAAGAATGTCTTTCCGCCTGGCCTCACCTCCTACACGACTCCGAAAACATCGGCGTCTTGCCCAGCCACCACCGGCGACTGGGATTCGAAAGCGGGGTTTTCTTGGGCGTTCCTGATTCTTCCGTATATGGAAGGCGAAGCGGATTACAACAGATGGTTCAGGACCAGTGGCCGCCAGGCTGGCACGATGAATAATCGCAGGATACCTGAGTTTTCGTGCCCTACGCTGCCGTTCCCCAACTGCGTGGGAACCTATCAGTGGCCTTCCTATGTGGCGATCAGCGGCGCCGACAAAGATTCGAAAGGGTTCGTATCCCGGGGAAGTTACAACAGCTGCGCAGCATACAGGGTCTCCGGCAGCGGTTACCGGTCCATGGAGTTGGCACGTGGCATCCTGCCTCTGAACGGAATTTTGGAGCCAAATGGCAGGCACCAGCCCAAAGCGATTACGGATGGCCTGTCCAAAGTGCTGCTGGTGGGTGAGCAATCTGATTGGATTGCCCCATCCGGTGCCTGCACCAATCGGACCTATTGCCATGGTCCCGCCATCGGCTCCAACTTCGCGATCGAGGGCACCACGAGTCCTATCGCATGGTGGGCCTATGACACTTGGGATTCAAACCTGATCGCCAATACCCAACTCGTGTGGAACGTCGGAAGCGGCAGCTGTTGGGGGAACGTTACGGGAATCATAAACCCGCTGGGCACACGGGTCAGTAACGGCGACCAAGACGACAACCAACTCAATTGGCGGAAGCCCTCAAACCCCAACATGCCGATTCGCTCGGCTCATGCGGGGCGAGGCGCATTTCTCCTGTTCGCTGACGGAAGCGTGCAGTTTCTCGCCGAGGGCATCGACACCAATCTGTTCAAGGATCTCGCCGTCCGTGACCAGGGCCTCGTCAAGCAACTCCCTTGAAAGGGTCTGACGTGAGCACCCCTCAGCACGGAGAAACACCTCGCTCATGAATCGCAACGGAACGCCCAACAGAACCTTGTCCTGGAAGGCATTTCGCATCGCATGCCTTGCTCTGCTTTGCGGTTTGACAGTCAGTTCGGGCTGCTCCCCGAAGGACAAGGCCGGAGTGACCGGCTCGGTCACTCTCAATGGCAAGCCGGCCGAGAACATCCAGGTGGTCTTCGTGCCCGATCGGGGCCCCGGGGCAGCGGGTCACACGGGTGCCGATGGTGGCTACGTTCTCACTTCAGGACCGCGAGACAAGCAATGGGTCGTCACCGGACGATGCGGAGTGTTCTTCGTCGACCTCTCCGATCCCCCCGTGCGACTGCCAAACCGTTACGGTTCAGCGAAGACCAGTGGCTTCACAGTCGAACTGAAGCCAGGCCCAAATGTTTGCGATTTCGCTCTTGAGTCCAAATGACGGCAACGCCCGTCCCTCCGGGCGTGGTGCTCCTCGATCTCCCCCGAGCCCGTCCTATCCAGCCACCCGCAACGCCCTGTTTTTGGCCCTCGGCCAGCGGCCGAAGAACTGTCGACAATGAGCTCGGGTGGCGGTAGAATGCATGGCCGTTCCCGAGACATCGGACGGGCAACGCTCAGGAAGGAGTCCCGGCATGAGAACCGAAGCTGGCCTGAGAACCACACCGCCGCTAGCGGTCGTGGCCTGCATCCTGCTGATCGCAGATTCGGCCGCGGCAGAACCGGTCGCAGCAGGCTTCGTCGCCACCCATCGGATCGTCGCCCGCTACTGCCTCGACTGTCATTCGGGCGATTCGGCCGAAGGGGAGGTCGATCTGGCAGGGCTCGCCGATCTGGACGCGTTCCGCCGCCACCCAAAACTCGTGAGGCGGGTCGAGGAGATGGTCGCGAGCGGCCAGATGCCGCCCCAGGAAGCGGAGCAACCGACCGAGGCCGAGCGACAGGCGGTCGACGCCTGGCTGAAGGCATTTCTCGCCAGCGAAGCCAAGGCCCATGCCGGCGATCCGGGACGGGTGGTGCTCCGGCGGCTCA